>JBOGZB010000098.1:0-3012 GCA_050697175.1 Solirubrobacterales bacterium
CCCAGGCAGGCAGCGCCTTGTGGCGGTAGCCGACGATCGCCGTCGCGCCGAAGAGCGCCGTGAAGGCGCCGACGACCGGCACCCCAACCATGACCCCGAAGTCGTTCAGGGCCCTGGTCAGGTTCGGGTCGAGCTCGTCGGGCCGAACGGCGGCCGTGGCTATCGCCCCGCCGCCCATGACGAGGAAGGCGGCGGTGACGAGGCCGGAGCCGTAGGCGACTGAAGCGAGCCTGCCGCCGCCGCCCTCGGCCCCGGCCAAGACGCTCCGAAGGCTGCCGAGCGACCAGAGGAAGAAGAACAGCGCCGCCGCCAGCACCACGATCCCCCATTGGATCCGCGTCTGGTGGTCGACGTAGAAGCTCGCCCACGCCTGCCCGGAGGCATCGCTGTGGGGGGCATTGGGCAGGACCAGGCCACCGAATCCGATCACCAGGAGGATCACGAAGACGATCCCGGTGGCGGCTCCGTAGCGAGCCAGTCGGTCGTTTTCCATCTGGGCCCTCCTCGTTCGCGCGGTTTGGTCTCCGCCTGCGGGCAACCCTATCCGGATTGGAGGGGTCGACCGCCGAACCGTCCCGCGGGGTTCTTAGTCTGAGGAACGATGCCCCGGCGCCAGACCCAGTTCACCTGTCAGCAGTGCGGCCACGTCGCCCCCTCGTGGGGTGGGCGCTGCCCGGGCTGCGGCGAGTGGAACACCATGGTCGAGGCGATCCGGCCCGACGCGAAACCCGGCCGGCGCTCGAGCGGCCCGGCTGGCGCTCGCGGCGCGGGCACGCGACCGGTGCCGCTCCGCGACGTCGAGGCACCCGAGGTCGACCGGCTGGGCACCGGGATAGCCGAGCTCGACCGGGTGCTCGGGGGAGGGCTGGTCCCCGGCTCGCTGGTCCTGCTCGGCGGCTCGCCCGGAATCGGCAAGAGCACCCTGACCGGAATGGCGCTCGGCAACGTGTCGCGGGCCGGGCGCCGGGCGATATACGTGTCGGGCGAGGAGTCGACGGCGCAGGTACGGCTGCGCGCCGAACGCCTTGGGCCCGACGCGCTGGCCGTCCCGGCGCTCGCTGAGACCTCCGTCGAGGCGGTCCTGGCGACGCTCGAGGCCGAGCGCGCCGACGTCTGCGTGATCGACTCGATCCAGACCATGCACAGCGAGGGGATGACGGGCGCCCCGGGCTCGGTCGGGCAGGTGCGGGAGGCGGCCGGCGCCATCATGCAGGTCGCGAAGCGGCTCGGAACCGCGGTGATCCTGGTCGGACACGTGACCAAGGACGGGTCGGTGGCGGGGCCCAGGGTCCTTGAGCACCTGGTCGACTGCGTGCTCCTGTTCGAGGGTGAGCGCGAGCGGAGCTTCCGGACCCTCCGGGCGCTCAAGAACCGCTTCGGCGCGACCAGCGAGGTCGGGGTCTTCGAGATGCGGGCCGGCGGCCTGGTGGAGGTGATCGATCCCTCGGCGCGCTTCGTCGGCGAGGCGAGCAGGGCGCCCGGGTCGTGCGTGCTGTGCGCGATGGAGGGGTCCCGACCGCTCCTGGTCGAGGTGCAGGCGCTGGTCGCGCCGACCGAGATCACGCCGCCGCGCCGGGTCGCGACCGGGATCGACCGCAACCGGCTCGCGATGATCATCGCGGTGCTCGCCAGACACGGAGGGCCGCCCCTCGCCGCCGCGGACGTTTTCGTGAACGTGGCCGGTGGCGTTCGGGTCGAGGAGCCCGGCGCGGACCTGGCCGTGGCCTTGGCGCTCTCCTCGGCTCACCGCGGCGAGCCGCTCGGCGCCCCTGACGGGCGCCCGCTGGCGTGCTTCGGGGAGGTCGGCCTGACCGGAGAGCTTCGCTTCGTCGCCCACCCCGAGCGGCGGGTCGCAGAGGCTGCGAAGTTCGGCCTCGAGCCGGTGCTGGGGCCCGAGTCGACCGAGGCGATCGACGGCCTCGAGGGCGTTGGCACGCTCGCCGCGGCGCTTCGACGTGACCGCGGCGGCGCCGACTCGGTGCGCCGCGCCGCTTGACAGCGCATAACCCGACCTCTCCACACGGAATTCGGCGGGCGGCACGATTCCAGGCCGTTTGCGATCATGGCTGGAGATGGCTTCGCACGTCGGGGATGAGCTGCACGAGCTTGAGGCCCGTCTCGATCCCCGGCTGCTCCGGGCGCTCGACATGGTTGCTCCGGGCACCGCGCTTCGGGAGGGGATCGACAACATCATCCATTCCCGTACCGGCGGGCTGATCCTGATCGCCGAGCTCGAGGACGTGTCGTTCTTGTTCAGCGGCGGGATCAAGCTCGGGATCGACTACACGCCGGCGCTGCTCTACCAGGTCGCGAAGATGGACGGCGCGATCGTGCTCGAGCCCGCCGCCCAGGAGATCTGCTGGGCGAACGTGCAGCTGATGCCGGATCCGACCATCCTCTCGATCGAGACCGGCACGCGTCATCGGACCGCCGAGCGCGTCTCGAAGCAGACCAACGCCCTGGTGATCGCGATCTCCCAGCGCCGCGACGTCGTCTCGCTCTACGTCGAGGGCGCCAAGTACATCCTCCAGGACATCCCCGCGGTGCTCGCCAAGGCCAACCAGGGCCTGGCGACGCTGGAGAAGTACCGCGAGCGCCTCGACCAGGTCTCGGCGCGGCTGACCGTGCTCGAGTTCGAGGGCGGCGGCGTCCTCCACGACGCCCTCGCCGTCCTCCAGCGGGCCGAGCTGGTGACGCGGATGGCGGTCGAGGTCGAGCGCTACATCGTCGAGCTCGGGACCGAGGGACGGCTGATCGAGATGCAGCTGGAGGAGACGATGGTCGGCGTCGCCGCCGACAAGACGGCGCTGATCCGCGACTACAGCGTTGAAGACTCCGAGGCGAACCTGACCGCGGTCCTGCAGGCCCTGAGCCGGATGCCGCACCAGGACGTGCTCGACTTCGGTCGCCTCGCCGAGCTGCTCGGCTACGACCGCAAGCTCAACACTCTCGACTTCCCGGTGGCCCCGCGTGGCTACCGCGTGCTCGGCCACCTGCCGCGCATCCCCAAGC
>JBOGZB010000099.1:0-22303 GCA_050697175.1 Solirubrobacterales bacterium
GCGGGGTCCTTGTCGGGCAGCTGCCGCTTGAACTCGCCGTAGTGGTCGAACATGTCGGGCGCCTTGTACACCGTCCCGACGGCCTCGGCGACCGCCGCGTGCGTCACCTCGCCCTTCGCGACGTTTATCCCGAGCTTCAAGCCGGGATCGCGCTGCGCGGCCTCGGCCACCCCGAGGTCGGCGAGCGCAAGCACGTACGGCAGGGTGGCGTTGGTGAGCGCGTAAGTGGACGAGATCGGAACCGCTCCCGGCATGTTGGTCACGCAGTAGTGGATCACGCCGTCGATCTCGAAGGTCGGCTCGCGGTGGGTCGTCGGGGATGAGGTCTCGAAGCAGCCGCCCTGATCGATCGCAACGTCGACCAGCACCGCCTGGGGAGGCATCAGCGCGAGCTGTGAGCGCTTGATCACGTGCGGAGCGCGGGCGCCGTGCAGCAGCACCGCGCCGATCACCAGGTCGGTCGTGGGCAAGCGCTCCTCGATCGAGAGGGTCGAGGAGAACACGGTCGAGGCCCGCCCGCCGAAGGCGACGTCGAGCTCGCGCAGCCGGTCGATCGACTTGTCGTAGACGAACACGTCGGCCTCCATGCCGATCGCGATGAACGCGGCGTTCATGCCGACCGCCCCGCCGCCGATGATCATCACGTTCGCGGGCGCGACTCCCGGCACGCCGCCGAGCAGGATGCCGCGGCCGCCGAGCGGCTTCTCGAGCATGAACGCGCCCGCCTGCGTGGCGATCTTGCCGGCGATCTCCGACATCGGGGCCAGCAGGGGCAGGCGCCCGAGCCGGTCCTCGACCGTCTCGTAGGCGACGCAGATCGCGCCGGAGTCCTGGAGGCCGCGGGTCAGCTCCGGCGCCGGCGCCAGGTGGAGATAGGTGAACAGGGTGGTCTCGGGACGCAGCCGGGGGACCTCCTCGGGCTGCGGCTCCTTGACCTTCAGGATCAGGTCGGCGTCGCCCCACACGTCCTCGACGGCCGGGACGATTCGAGCTCCCTGGGCCTCGTAGGCGGCGTCCGCGATCGCGCTGCCCTCGCCCGCCCCCTTCTGGATCAGCACCTCGTGGCCGTGCTCGGCGAGCTCGCGGGCGCCGACCGGGGTCAGCGCAACCCGGTACTCGTCGGATTTCACCTCGGTCGGAACGCCGACCTTCATGCCCGGACCTCCTGGAAGGTGGTGACCTCGAAACGGCAGCTCCGGCGCTCGAGCTCGGCGAACATGTCGGCCGGGTCGATGGAGCGCTCGGGCGGAAGGGCGCCACGGGCGTCGATCGCCCCCCGGGCCAACAGCCGAACCGCCGCGGCGACCGGGGCCGCGGTCGAGACTATGCCGCCGCCGAGGCCCCACGCCTCGAGGGGCTCGGTGATCGCGCGGACCCGCGCCCGCCGCTCCCCTGCCGCGGCCTCGACGATGTGCACCGAGACCGTCTTGCTCGAGGGCGGCAGCGCCTCGGCCGCCCGCCGCCGGACGTCGGCCTCCGGGGCCCCGATCAGGGCTCGAAGGTCGGACAGGAGCTGGGGTGAGAGGCAGAGCCGAAAGCTCGCCTCGCGGCAGCCGAAGCTCTCGCCGAACGTGTTGAGCTCGGAGTGGAGCGTGTAGATCGTCTGCCCGGTGCCGATCGGCTCGCCGAAGTCGACCGCTCCCCCGTCCGCAAGCGGCTCGATCTCCTCGGGGCGGCCGTCGCGGAGGACGACGGGGCGCATGCTGAGCTCGTCGAGCAGCGTCTGGAGCGCGTAGGGAACGCTGAATCCCTGCGGTGGCTCGAGGTCGCGCCCCGCGGCGATCACCTGCACCGAGTCGACGCCGTCCGCGGGCGGATCCCCGCCTTCCTCACCCGCCGACCCGAGGGCTCGGACCGCGGCGGCGGCCATCAGGTTCGTCTTGCCCGGCGCCGAGCCGATCCCGAGCAGAGCCAGCAGCCCCCGGCCCTCGAACTCGGGCCCCAGCTCGAGCTGTCGAGAGGTCATCCAGTAGAGGCCCCCGAGATCCAGGTAGTGGCAGCCGGCCTCGAGGCAGGCAGCCATCGCGTCCAGGTTGACCCGGTAGCTCGCCGAGTTGACCAGCACGTCGCATCCGGCGAGCGTCCGCGCCAGGGACTCCGGCTGATCGGCCGCGGCGCGCGCATCCACCCGTGCCGCGCTCGCCTTCGCCGCTCCGTGCGCGGAGGCGACCTGCTCGGCCTTGCCCTGATCGAGGTCGAGCAGCAGCATCTCCTCCACCTCGTCCGAGACGCCCAGGTCCCGCACGATCGCCGGGGCGATCGTCCCCCCCGCCCCCAATACGGCCACTTTCACGTCAGCCGCCTTCCGGCGGGGTTACTCCTCATCCGACCAGCTCCCTCGCCCGAAGAGCGAGCCAGAGCTCGATCCGGTCGGTGGCCCTCGAGAGGTCGCGGCCGGTCAGCTCCTCGATCTTTCGGATTCGGTAGCGGAGGGTGTGGCGGTGACAGTAGAGCTGCCTGGCCGCTCGCTCCCAATTGCCGTTGTGCTCGATGTAGGCCTCGAGTGAGCGCAGGAGCTCGCCGCCGTATTCGCCCTCGGTGTGCTCGATCGGCTCCAGCAGGCCCTCGCTGTAGAGGCGAAGGGCATCGTCGTCCTGGAGCGAGAGCAGGAGGGTGAACGCGCCGAGGTCCGCGTGGCTCGCCACCTCGGGGGCGTCGCCGTCGGCGAGCGAGGTCGCCTGGAGCGCGCAGCGGGCCTCGTGAAAGGCGCGCCGAAGGGAGCCGACCCCCGTCGTCCTGCTGGCCGCCGCGCGGACCGTGCCATGTGAGTCGACCAGCGCCGAGCGCAGGCTCGATGCGACAGCGACCGGGTCGCCCGCGCGGGCGTCGATGACCGCGCACAGGAGCGGCTCTCCGGCCGCGCCGCTCGTCGCGACCAGCCCGCCCATGCCCGACTCGGCGAGCTCGAGCTCGAGGGTCCGCTCCCCCGCCGCCGCGTCCTCGAGCTCGAACACCAGCACGGCGGCCTCGGCGCCGATCCCGAACGGACGCAGCCTGCTTCGAAGCTCGTCGGGCTCGAGCCGCCCCCCCAACGCCTCGGCGAGAAGGTCGCCGGCCAGGCGCCGCTCGGTCTCGCGGACCACCCGCTCACGCATCAGCTCCAATCCCACGGCCATCGAGCTCTGGCGAGCCGTGAGACGCTCGAACTCGCCCAGGGGACCTCCGTGGCTGGTCACGATCAGCCAGGCGACCGGGGCGCCGCCCTGCCGGCCGGGAACCGGCACCGCGAGGGCGCGGTCGGCGAGCGACGGGTGCTCGGGCTCGAACGCCGTCACGGCGGTGGTGCGCCTGGCCGCGAGCTCGCCGCTCAACGCCTTCAGGGCCGCCGCCCCCGGCCCCCCCTTGCTCGGGTGCCGCGCCAGCTCCCGCCCGCTCGAGTCCTGGACGATCGCCGAGCCTCCGATCGCGGTGGCCAGCGAGCCGAGCACCGCATCCAGCCCTCGACCCTCGATCACCAGCCGCTCGAGGCGCTCGTGGACCTCGGTCCCGCGCTCGAGCACCGCGTACTGCTCGTTGACGAGCAGCTTGAAGGCGCGCTCGGTGATCGCGATGAACGGCATCTCGTAGGGCACCTCGAACAGCGGCAGCCCCCGCCTGTCGGCCTCGTCGACGAGCGCCTTCGGCATCCGCTTGTGGCCAAAGCCCGTCCCGAGCCCCAGTCCGGCGACGTCGTGGTCGGCGAGCAGCGCGACGAAGCGGCGTTGGCGAGCCGCCCCGCTCAACTGGATCCCCGTGGTCAGGAGAAGCTCACCCCCCGAGAGCCACTGGGTGGGGTCCTCGAGCTCGGTGATATGGACCCATCGGATGCGCTGCTCCGACGAATCCCGCCCGGCGAGCAGCTCGAGGCCGCAGTCGGCGGCGAGGTGGCCGACCGTCAGCATCGCCTCAGTGCCACCGCGTCGACCGGCGGCTCCGGGTCGAGTTGCTCCCCTTCCTCATCTTGTTCGACGCTTCGGTGAGGACCGGGCGCAGCACGTTCTCGATCTCCTCGAACTGCTCCGTGTCGCAGACCAGCGTCGGCGCGAGCTGGACCACCGGGTCGCCGCGGTCGTCGGCCCGGCAGATCAGGCCACGGCGGAAGAGCTCGCCCGAAAGGAAGCCGCGCAGGAGCCACTCGGACTCCTCGTCGCTGAACCCCTCCTTGGTGTCCTGGTCCTTGACCAGCTCGATCGCATGGAAGAAGCCGTCGCCCCTGACGTCGCCGACGATCGGGATGTCTCGCAGCGAGTCCAGCATGCCTCGCAGCTCGCCCTGCTTCTCCCGCACGTGGCCGCAGAGATCCTCGCGCTCGAACACGTCGAGGTTGGCCATCGCGACCGCTGCCGCAACCGGGTGCCCCGCGAACGTGAGCCCGTGCGCGAACGACTCATTGCCCTCCATGAACGGCGCGGCGACCCGGTCCGAGGCGATCACGCCGCCCATCGGCACGTAGGCCGACGTGAGGGCCTTCGCGACGGTCATCAGGTCGGGCTGGTAGCCGTAGCGCTGGCAGCCGAACCAGTGGCCGAGCCGTCCCCAGGCGCAGATCACCTCGTCGGAGATCAGCAGGACGTTGTGGCGGTCGCAGATCTCCCGGACGCGCTCGAAGTAGCCATCCTGCGGAGGGATGCAGCCGCCGGCGTTCTGAAGCGGCTCGACGATCACGGCGGCGACCGTGTCGGGGTGCTCGTAGAGGATCTTCTCCTCGATCTGATCGGCGGCCCAGAGCGGATCGCGGTCGGCCGGCCATCGATAGCTGTCGGTGTTCGGCACCTGGAACCCGCCGGGGACCAGTGGCTCGAACTCGTGGCGAAGCGCCGAGATGCCCGTCGCCGCGAGGGCGCCCAAGGTGGTGCCGTGGTAGGCGATGTCTCGGCTGATGAACTTCGTCTTGCGGGGATTTCCCGTCCGCTGGTGGTAGGCGCGGGCTAGCTTGATCGCCGACTCGACGGCCTCCGAGCCGCCCGAGGTGAAGAAGACCCTGTTCAGATCACCCGGCGCCAGCGAGGCGATCCGGGCCGCGAGCTCGATCGCCCGGGGATGGGCGTAGCTCCAGATGGTGAAGAAGTCGAGCTCGGCGACCTGTTGCGCCGCGGCATTCCCGAGCTCGGTGCGACCGTGGCCCGCGTTGACGCAGAACAGCGCCGAGAGCCCATCGAGGTAGCGGTTGCCCTTTTCGTCCCAGACGTACGGGCCCTCACCGCGGACGATGATCGGCACGTCGGCATCGTCATAGGCCCCATGCCGCGTGAAGTGCATCCACAGGTTGCGCTTCGCGAGCGCCTGAAGGTCCCCGCTGGTGCTCTTGGCCGGTGCGCTGGTCGTTGCTGCCATCTGGGTCTCCTCTCCCGTCCTACGACTGCCTGTCCAGCCCGAATCGACGTTCCGTATAAACCGTATCCGGCCCTTGGCGATCGCACAAGCGAGATTAGGTTCAAAGATGCTACCCCGTTTTTGTCCAAACCGCACAAGGAGCTTTTTCCGTTTTGGGGGTTTCGCCCCTTGCGCGTCGAACGATCTCGGCATACCCTGCTTCGCCTGAGCGGTTAGCCTTCCGATCGCCACATCGACAAGAAGGCAAAAGAACGCCATTGCTCGGAAGGAATTGAGGAGGAGCGGAGTTTGGATCGGGGCAGCGAGAGCGGTGGTCCCGCAGGCGCGGAGGCGTCGGCTCGCTCCGGGGATCTGACCGTTCGACTCGAGGGTGTGAGCAAGCGGTTCGGCGAGCTTGTCGCCGTCCGCCAGATGGACCTCGACATCGGGACCGGCGAGTTCTTCACGATGCTCGGGCCGAGCGGCTGCGGCAAGACGACGACGCTGCGGATGGTCGCCGGCTTCGAGCAGCCCACCACTGGGCGCGTCCTGATCGACGGAGCCGACGTAGCCGGCCTCCCCTCCTACAAGCGCCCCACCAACACCGTCTTTCAGAGCTACGCACTGTTCCCCCATCTGAGCGTCGAAGAGAACGTGGCCTTCGGGCTGCGACGAAAGAGGGTCCCGAAGCAGGAGATCGGACAGCGGGTCGAGGCCGAGCTCGCCCGCGTCGGCCTCGCCGCCGAGGTCAATCGCAAGCCCAACCAGCTTTCCGGAGGACAGCAGCAGCGGGTCGCGCTGGCTCGCGCTCTGGTCAACCTGCCCAAGGTGCTGCTCCTCGACGAGCCGCTCGGAGCGCTCGACCTGAAGCTCCGAAAGGGCCTTCAGGTGGAGCTGAAGCGGATCCAGCGCGAGGTCGGGATCACGTTCGTCTACGTGACCCACGACCAGGAGGAAGCGCTGACGATGTCGGACCGCATCGCGGTGATGTCAAACGGCGTGATCGAGCAGGTCGACGCTCCCGAGGCCGTCTACGAGCGGCCGCTGACCACCTTCGTCGCCGGGTTCATCGGCGTCTCCAACCTGATGCCGGGAACCGTCACCACGGCGAGCGCCGGGCGCGGCACCGTCCGCCTCGACACCGGGCTCGAGGTCGAAACCGCGATCGAGGAGATCGACGCGGGCGAGCGCTGTCATGCGGTCGTCCGTCCCGAGAAGCTCGAGATCGACCACTCGGGTGGGTCGACGGGCAACGGGATGCCGAGCGTCGACGGGGTGGTCGAGAGCTCGGTGTACCTGGGCACCTCCACGCAGATCGTCGTGCGCATCCCCGGAGAGGTGTCGATGACCGTGCTGGTGCCCAACGCATCGGAGGCCGAGCGCGCTCGGCTGCCCGGCGGCGGCGCGGCCGTCAGCCTGAGCTGGGCTCCGGAGCACATGCACGTGGTCCGCGAGTCCGCCGCCAACGCGGACGCGGACGCTGAAGCTGAACAGGACGAGCGGCCGGATGGATCGGCTGCATGAGACGAGGACACGAGGAGGCGATCGAATGGTGTTGAGCGGGCCTGGAAGTGAGAATCGGGCAGGGGACCGGGTCCGCGGCGGCGGGCGCGTCAGGCTGGTCGCGATCGCGGCGCTCGCCGTCGGGGCGAGCCTCGGGATCGCCGCCTGTGGAAGCGGCGGCGGGATCGAGGGCGGGAGCAGCAACGCCAGCGTCCAGACGGTCAAGCTGGCGGGCAAGCCGAGCGGTGACCTGACGATCTCCAACTGGCCCCTCTACATCGACAAGAACACGGTCCCGAACTTTGAGAAGGCCACCGGCGTACAAGTCAAGTACATCGAGGACGTGAACGACAACGCCGAGTTCTTCGGCAAGGTGCAGCCGCTCCTCGCCAAGGACCAGTCAGGCGGCCGCTCGATCTTTGTGGTCACCGACTGGATGGCCAACAAGATGCACGAGCTCGGCTACCTCCAGAATCTGGACAAGGCCGGGATCCCGAACGTCGAGAGGAACCTGATCCCCTCGCTGCGGCACCCGACCTTCGACCCCAACCGCGACTTCTCCGTTCCGTGGCAGTCGGGGATGACCGGCATCATCGTCCGCAAGGACCTGGCGCCCAACGTGAAGTCGATCTGCGACCTGTTCGACCCCAAGTACAAAGGCAAGGTCGACATGCTGACCGAGCTGCCCGACACGGTGCCGCTCGTGATGAAGTGCCAGGGGGTCGACCTGGCCCACGCGACCGAGGACGACTGGCTGTCGGCGATCGACAAGATCAAGCAGGCCTCGGACTCCGGGCAGATCCGCCGTTTCACCGGCAACGACTACGCCCGCGACCTGACCAGCGGCGACGTCGACGCGGTGATCGGCTGGTCCGGCGACGCGGTCCAGCTCCAGGCCGACAACCCGAACATCCAGTTCGTGATGCCGAAGGAGGGCTGCATGATCTTCTCGGACAACATGGTTATCCCGGTCGGGGCTCCGAACCCGACGGCCGCAGAGGCATGGATGAACTACGTCTATAACCCCACGAACCAGGCCCCGATCACGGCCTACAACAGCTATTTCACACCGGTCAACGGCGTCAAGCCGATCCTCGAGAAGACGGACCCGGCGGCAGCGAAGAGCCCGCTGATCTTCCCGACCAAGCAGTTCACGAAGAAGTGCGACGTGGCGCCCACGCTGACTCCGGATCAGCTACAGACGGTGACTCAGGCATTCGACGCGGTCATCAACGGCTAGGGAGCTCGGGGCGGCGGCGCGGGTGAGCTGAGGACGATGACCGCCGCGCGTCGCCGCCTCGTTCCGTACTTCCTCCTCTTTCCGGGGGCGTTCTGGCTGATCGTCTTCTTCGTCGTGCCGATGTACTACATGGTGCGGCTGTCGCTCGACTCGGGCACCCTCGAGACGGGCTTCACGTTCAGCTGGCAGTGGTCCAACTACAAGGATGCGTTGTCGCTGTATGACACGCCGTTCCTGCGCTCCTTCTACTACGCGGGCGCCGCCACGATCATCGCGCTGCTGATCGGGTATCCGCTCGCCTACGCGATCGCCTTCAAGGGCGGCAAGTGGAAGAACGCGATGCTGTTCGCGGTGGTGGCGCCGTTCTTCACCACCTACCTGATCCGCACGATCGCCTGGGAGACGATCCTGTCCGACAACGGGATCGTCGTGAACACCCTTCAGGCGGTCGGCATCCTCGGGCCCGATGGCCGGCTGCTCCAGACGGCGACCGCGGTGATAGCGGGGATCACCTACAACTTCCTCCCCTTCATGGTGCTGCCGATCTACGCGAGCCTCGACCGCGTGGACGAGAGCCTGATCGAGGCGGCCAAGGACCTCTACTCGTCGTCGCGGGCGGCGTTCGTCAAGGTGACCCTGCCGCTCTCGGCCCCCGGGGTGATCGCCGGGACACTGCTGACCTTCATCCCGGCGGTCGGCGACTACATCAATGCCTTCTTCCTCGGCAGCACGAGCAACCACATGATCGGGAACGTGATCCAGGGCCTCTACCTGACCCAGCGCGACTACCCGGCCGCGGCCGCGCTGTCGTTCGTCCTCATGGCGGTGATCATGGTCGCCGTCTTCGTCTACATCAGGTTCGCGGGCTCGGAGGCGCTGATGGGCGAGGAATCGGGGGTCGTCTGATGGAGGCCGGGACCGCCGCGGCACCCGTCTACGTGCGACGCGAGTCGGCGCCACGACGCACCTGGTCATGGCTTCGCAGACGCGCACTCAACATCTATGCGGGGTTCGCGATCGCCTACCTGCTGCTGCCGGTCGCGATCATCATCCTCTTCTCGTTCAACAACCCGGCCGGCAAGTACAACTTCACCTGGGTCGGCTTCACCCTCAGCCACTGGGGCAACGCGTTCGGCCTCTCGGACTTGAACGACGCGCTGGTGACCAGCCTCTCATTGGCGGCGCTCGCGACCCTGATCTCGACCGCGATCGGGACCCTGATGGCGCTGGCGCTGGTCCGGCACAAGTTCTTCGGGCGGCGGACGGCGAACTTCCTGATCGTGATCCCGATGGCGACCCCGGAGGTCGTCATGGGGGCGTCGCTTCTCTCGTTCTTCCTGATCCTGAACACGCCCTCGCTCGGGTTCTCGACCCTGCTGATCGCGCACGTCATGTTCTGCATCAGCTTCGTGGTGGTGGTCGTCCGCTCACGACTGATCGGGTTCGATCGAAACCTCGAGGAGGCTGCCCAGGACCTGGGGGCCACGCCGTTGCAGACCTTTGCGAGGGTGACCTTCCCGCTGATCCTTCCGGGAGTCGTCGCGGCCGCCCTGCTGGCCTTCGCGCTCTCGATCGACGACTTCGTCGTCTCCAACTTCAACTCCGGCACCACGGTCACGTTCCCGCTCTACATCTTCGGGGCCGCCCAGCGCGGCATACCGGTCGAGGTGAACGTGATCGCGACGATGCTCTTCGCGACCACCCTGGTCGCGATGGGCTTCACGGTCGTACAGCAGCGGCGAGCCGAGCGGCTCACCGCGGCGCGACCTCAACAGGAAGGGGAGTAGGGACAGCATGGAGAGCTCAGCATCAACGGTCCCGGCCGGCGCGGGTGCCGGCGAGAAGGGGCTCAAACCAAACGCGATTGGCTACCTGACGAATCTGGTGATCTCGGTGGCTTCCGTGGCCCCGGCATACAGCCTCGCAGCCACGTTGGGGTTCATCGTCGCCGTGGGAGGGATGGGCCTGCACGCTCCGGCGGTGATGATCGTTTCGTTCATCCCGATGCTCCTGATCGCGTCGGCCTACAACTACATGAACAAGGCGGACCCCGATTGCGGCACCAGCTTTACCTGGGTGACGAGGGCAATGGGCCCACGGCTCGGATGGCTGACTGGTTGGGCAATTGTCGTCGCCGACGTAGTCGTAATGGCAACGCTCGCGTACATTGCCGGGAAGTACACATTCCTGCTTTTCGAGTGGAAGAGCGCGGCCCATTCACTCCTAGCCGTCAGCATCGCGGCGGGGATCTGGATCGTCGTGATGACCTGGATCTGCTACGTCGGAATCGAGCTCTCGGCCGCAACGCAGCGGATCCTGCTGGGAATTGAAGTCTTCACCCTGACTCTGTTTGCGATCGTCGCACTGGTCAAAGTCTACGGCGGATCGGCCCCTGCTGGCTCGATTCATGTCGGGCTCGACTGGTTTTCGCCCTTCGGGCTGCCGGGAGGGTCGAGCGCGCTAGTCGACGGGGTACTGCTCGGGGTGTTCATCTACTGGGGATGGGACAGCGGCGTCTGCGTCAATGAGGAGTCTGAGGACTCTGCCACCGGTCCTGGTAAGGCAGCCGTGATCAGTACCTTTCTGCTCGTCGCGATCTACGTGGTCGTCACTGCGGCGGCTCAGGCGTTCGGCGGCACCGAGCCGCTTCGGCAGCACAAGAACGACATCTTTGCCGCCCTCGGCGGAGACGTTTTCCCTTCCCCCCTGGACAAGTTGTTGATCATTACCGTGCTTACCTCCGCGTCAGCGTCGACACAGACCACGATCCTGCCAACGGCACGCACAACGCTCTCAATGGCCAGGTTCGGATCAATCCCCAAGGCGTTCGGACGTGTGCACCCCAGGTACTTGACACCCGATGTATCGACACTGACCATGGGTGCGGTGTCCTTGGTCTGGACACTGTTCATCATCAACGTCAGCCAGAACGTGCTCGGCGACTCGATCACCGGACTCGGGTTCCAGATCGCCTTCTACTACGGGCTGACGGGATTCGCGTGTGCCGTTTACTACCGCAAGGAACTGTTCAAGAGCGTCCGTAACTTTGTCATGGCCGGACTCGTGCCGTTCCTCGGAGGCGCGATGCTCACCTACATATTCGTCAAGGCGTTCATAGATAACAAGCCTCCTGACTCGGCATACTCCGGCGGCGTCTTGGGTATCGGCGCGGCGGATGCGATCGGGGTCGGGCTGCTGTTGGTTGGCGTGGTGCTGCTGGTGTTCGCGAACTTCGTCTACCCGAAGTTCTTCAGTCGCAAAGCCGAGACGGCACCCCCCGACTTCCTGGAGGGCGGACCGAGCGGTCCTGCAGTCGAGACCGTGACGCCCGAATGAGAACCAGCGAAGACGACCGCCCGAATCGGGCAGGAGGACCGAGATGGCTGAGATAGTCGTCGGCTACGACGGCAGCGAGGGCGCCAAAGCGGCGCTCGACAAGGCGGTCGAGTTCGCCAAGGAGCTCGGAGACAGGATCGTGATCGTGTTCGGATACGCCCCTGGTGGCTACGGCGGCGGCGAGGTGCCAACCCACCGGGAAGCGGTCAAGGAGCTCGGGGACAAGATGACCAAGGAGGCGAACGAGCGTGTCTCCGCGGCCGGGGTCGAGCACGAGGTCCAGCTCATCAACGAGCGGGGTGCCGAAGCCCTGAGCGACGTGGCAACGCAGCGCGAGGCCAGGATGATCGTAGTCGGCAGCTATGGTGAGTCGCCGTTGACGGGCGCGGTGCTGGGCAGGACCGCATACCGGCTGGTCCACGTCGCGGAGCGACCGGTGCTGGTGGTGCGCGCCTAGGAGGCGCTCAAGCGCCGAGGTCTCGCGCGATCCCGGGCGTGTGAGCGCCCAGGAAGACGAAGACCGGATGGGGCGCACCCGCGGTCACGACCTGGACGGTCGAGCCCTCGGGCGCCTCGCGACGGATCCGCTCCGCGAGCTCGTTGACCCGCTCCTCGCTCGCGGCGCCGACCAGCAGATACTTCCAGTGGCGCCGCACGTCGATGCCCTCGTCATCGAGCCGAGCGGCGAGCGTCACGGTGTCGTGGCGGCTCGGCAGGTCGATCCGCACCTCCCACTGGTAGGCCCAGCGAGAGCGTGGCTCGGCCTCCGCCTCCTTCTCGTGCTGCTCGTGCTCCGTGGCGCGCTCGGCGTCGGTCTCGGGCATCGGCTCGGCGGCGTCCTTCCAGGCGTCGGCATCGGGATGCCAGCGGGTCACCGAGATCTCGGCGCTGAGGTCCTCGTCGGCGACGAGCTCGCGGGCCACGCGCTCGGCCTCGCGCGACTCCTGATCGGACCGCGCGTATAGAAACATCCTTGAGCCGTCGCGGGTCACGATCACCCGATCGCCGAGCCGCTCCTTCGCCTCGTCATCGAGGTCGAGGCTGCGAAGCCGCTCGCCCAGCTTCAGGCCGTGCTGCTCGTCGTCGAGGTCGACCTCGACTCGCCACTCGTCGCTCATCGCCGCAAGTCTGTCACGGCGCGTTCGACGACGCGGGCGTGGGCGAGCGGGCCGGCGGAGGGAACGGCGGTCCTGGGCGGTCATCTAGCATCGTCGCGATGAGCGAGCCCGAGGGGATCGCAGCGCCTGACGCCCGCCTGCTGATCGGCGGCGAGTTGGTCGAGGGAGCCGGCCCGGCGCTCGGGGTCGAGAATCCCGCGACTGAGGAGGAGGTGGCGCGAGTCGGGATCGCGACCGACGACCAGGTCGCGGCCGCGATCGCCGCCGCGCGCGACGCGCAGCGTGGGTGGGAGCGCACTCCGGCGGTCGAGCGCGGTGAGGCGCTGCACGAGGTCGCGGCGAGGCTTCGCGCCCGCTCGGACGAGCTCGCCGAGCTGATGACCGCAGAGGGCGGCAAACCGCTGATCGAGAACTCCGACGAGATCAGCTGGACGGCGGCGGCCTTCGACTACTACGCGGAGATCGGCCGCGACTCGGCCGGGCGCGTCATCCCCTCGATCGAGTCGACCCAGCTATCGCTAGTGATCAAGGAGCCGGTCGGCGTGGTCGCCTGCATCGTGCCCTGGAACTACCCGCTCCTGCTGCTCGCCTGGAAGCTCGCCCCGGCGCTCGCCGGCGGCAACACGACGGTCTGCAAGCCGTCGGAGCTGACCCCCCTGTCGACCCTCGCGCTGGCGCCCTGCCTCGAGCACCTGCCCGCCGGCGTCGTCAATCTGGTCGCGGGCGCCGGGGAGGTCGGCGCCCGGATCGTCGCCGACCCGGCCGTCGACTGTGTCGCCTTCACGGGATCGGTCCCGACCGGGAAGCGGATCGCCGCGACCTGCGCGGAGCGCGTCGCCCGGATCAATCTCGAGATGGGGGGCAAGGACCCGTTCATCGTCTGCTCGGACGTCGCCGAGAAGATCGACGTCGCCGCGAAGGGCGGCGCCTGGGCCGCGTTCCTGAACGCTGGTCAGGTCTGCACCTCGGCGGAGCGCTTTTACGTGATGGACGACGTCTACGACGACTACCTCCAGGCGTTCGTCGACTTCACGGGAGGCCTTCGGGTCGGCGATCCCCGCGATCCCGGAACCGACGTCGGGCCGATGGTCTCGGCGACCCAGCGCGACAAGGTCCGCGACCAGGTCGACGCCGCGGTCGCCGCGGGCGCCGAGGTCGTGACCGGCGCCGACGCGGCCGGGCACTCTCGGGGCCACTACTTCTCCCCGGCGGTCGTGACCGGCGCTCCGGCCGAGACCGACCTGCTGCGCGAGGAGACGTTCGGGCCGGTCGCGCCGATCGTCCGGGTCAGCTCGATCGACGAGGCGATCGAGCTCGCGAACTCGACCCGGTTCGGACTCGGCGCCAATGTCTACACGCGCGACTTCACCACCGTGATCCGCTGCATGCGCGAGATCAAGGCCGGCACGGTGTGGTTCAACGATCCGCTGACCGACAACGACGCCGGGCCGTTCGGAGGGTTCAAGCAGTCGGGCCTCGGCCGCGAGCTCGGCCGCGAGGGGCTGGAGGCGTTTCAGGAGACCAAGCACGTCCACATCGAGACGGAGGTCGCCCCGAAGGAGTGGTGGTATCCGTACTCTGAGTACTCGAAGGGTCAGGGATGAGCTCGATCGAAAGCGCCGAGTCCACGATGGACGGTCCCCGAGCGGAACGGCCCACGACGCTGCCCAATTACGTCGCCGGCGCGTGGGTGCCCGCGTCCTCGACCGAGACGCTCGACGACGTCAACCCGGCCACCGGCGAGGTCACGGCGCTGGTCCCCCTGTCGGGAGCGGCGGACGTCGACGCGGCGGTGAGAGCGGCCCGCGAGGCGCAGCCGGGGTGGCGGGCGCTCGCCCCCCAGCGCCGCGCCCGAGCCGTGATCGCGCTGCGCGAAGCGCTCTGGGCCAATCGCGAGGAGCTCGCCCGCCTCGTCACCGAGGACATGGGAAAGGCGATCAACGACGCGCGGGGCGAGGTGCTCCGCGGCATCGAGTCGACCGAGGCGGCCTGCGCGATCCCCCATCTGATGAAGGGCGAGGGACTCGAGGGCGTCGCCACCGGAGTCGACGTCGACCTCGTGCGCCAGCCGGTAGGCGTCGTCGGGGCGATCACCCCATTCAACTTCCCGACCATGATCCCCCTCTGGTTCCTGCCCTTCGCGATCGCCTGCGGCAACACCTTCGTGCTGAAGCCGTCCGAGCGCGACCCGCGACCCTCGGAACTGATCTTCGAGCTGATCGACGGAATCGACCAGATCCCTGCCGGCGTATGCAGCCTTGTCCACGGCGGCCGAGACGCGGTCAACGCACTGCTCGAGCACCCCGGGGTGGACGCGATCTCGTTCGTCGGGCAGGCTTCCACGGCGCGCTACGTCGCCGAGCGCTCGGCGGCCACCGGCAAGCGCTGCCAGGCGCTCGGCGGGGCGAAGAACTCGCTGGTCGTGATGCCCGACGCCGATCTCTCGAGCAGCGTGCCGGCGATCATGGGGTCGGCCTTCGGCGCCGCGGGGCAGCGATGCCTGGCGGGGTCGGTGGCGGTGCTGGTCGGTGACCGGGCCCGCCAGGACGAGGTCCGCGAAGCCCTCCTCGCCGCCGCCTCAGAGCTCCAGGTGGGCCCTGGGACCGAGGAGGGCACCGACGTCTGCCCGCTGGTCGGCCCCGAGGCTCGCGAGCGCGTCGCCGGAGCGGTCGCGCGAGCCGTGGACGAGGGCGCCGAGGTGGTGCTCGACGGGCGAGGGGTCGATTCCGGTCCCGCGGCGACGATCCTCGGACCGACGATCGTCGAGACCGCCGACCTCGAGTCCGAGCTGGCGCGCGAGGAGCTCTTCGGCCCCCTGCTGGCGCTCGTGCGGGCGCCGGACCTCGACCGGGCGCTCGAGTTCGTCAACGGATCGCGCTACGGCAACGCGGGATCCATCTTCACCACCTCGGGCGAGGCCGCGCGCACCTACCGCTACGGGGTCGAGGCGGGGATGATCGGGGTCAACATCGGGGTGGCCGCCCCGGTTGCCTGGTTCCCTTTCTCGGGCTGGAAGGACTCGCTCGACGGCGACCTGCACGCGAACGGCAACGACGCGGTGGAGTTCTACACCCGCAAGAAGGTCATCACCTCTCGTTGGTGAACAACTCCGCCGGGAGCCTCGCCTTGGCTCCGTTCCCGGCGGGTTAGGGCCTGTTGCGTGGCGGCAGGACGTGAATGACTCCGCCGAAAGCCTCGGCTTCGCCTCCGTTTTCGGCGGGTTAGGGCCTGTTGCCGGGCGGCAGGTCGTACTCGCCCGAACGACAACTACGTTCCTCAGCGCCCGACGTGGATCCCGATCCGCTCGGGAAGGCCGGCCACGAACCGCGTGAGCGGGCCCGGGCGCCGGTCCCGTTCTTCGAGATGCTCACGGCGTATGAGCGCTCTGCGCACCACGGTCCCGCCGAGGTAGCGCAGAGGCTCCGGGGGGACGCGGCCGGGAGGAGAATCGACGATCGCCAGTCGTGTGTGCTCGTCGCGGCGCCGCAGCGACAGCGAGGCGAGGATCCGCCCTGCCAGATGCGAAGGCCCGACCCCGTTGCCGGTGTAGCCGCAGGCGAAGTGCACGCGTCCGCCCTCGAGGCTTCCGACCATCGGGATATGGGTCGGAGAGACGTCGATCGGGCCACCCCAGGCGTACTCGATGCGCCTCCCCGCGAGGGCGGGGAAGAAGCGCACCAGACTTCGCTCCACCTCGGCCACCACGTCCGGGTCCAGCTCGGCTCGGCCGCCCAGTCGGCCGGCGCGCACGACGCGCCCTCCGCCCCATCCGAATGCGATCCGACCATCCCGCGTGGTGCGAAAGTAGTGGACCAACGTGCGGGAATCGGTGATGCACTCGCCGCCCGTCCAGCCGAGCTCGTCGAGCACGTCCGGCACCGGCTCGGTGATCACCATATGGCTCGATGTCACGGTCAGCCGCCGGCGAAGCGGGCGCTGGCCGGCCAGCGCGGCGCCGTTCGCCAGCACGACCGATCCAGCCCGGACGCGCCCCCCTGACGCCCCGAGCACTACGCGGTCGCCGTCGCGGCTCGGCGGCTCGGCCCGCGTGCCCTCGAAGATCGACACGCCCCGCTCCAGCAGCGCCGACCGCAGGCCGAAGGCGAGCCTCGCCGGATGGACGGTCGCGGCGCCGGGGTACAAGGCGCCAGCTCGAAACAGCGGGGAATCGCAGCGCTCCCGAACCTCGGCCCCGGTCAACGGTCGACATACCTCGGCGACCCCGAGCTCGGCACACGCCCCGGCCACCTCCCGCCATGTGCCGTCGTATGCGGGTGCCGTCGAGACCTGGAGGTAGCCACGCCGCGTGTGCCAGGCGTCGACTCGCTGCTCCTCGCACCAGCGGCCAACCCCCTCGGCGGCCGTCTGCGAGGCGCGGGCGACCTCGAGCGCCGCCGCGTCGCCGAACCGGCGCCGCAGGGTCGGAAGGCTGAACCACATCTCGTTGAGAAAGCCGCCATTTCGCCCGCTCGGGCCGGCGCCGCAGTGCTCGGCCTCGATCAGCGCCACCCGCGCCCCGGGCTCGAGCTCGCGCACGAACCACGCGGTCCACATGCCCGTGTAGCCGCCGCCCACGATCGCCACGTCGACGTCCCGATCGCCGCCGAGCGGCGGCTCGGGGCGCGGGCGCCCGGCCTCCTCTTGCCACCAGCCCCACGGCGTGTGCCGGATCGCCATGGCGGGCAGTTTGACGCGGCAGGCCGGCAACGGACGTCGAGTCGGGCCCGCCGGCTCGGCAGGGAAGGCCGGGCCGTCGAGGCGGCGCGAGTGGTCTAGAGAGGCCCGGGCTCGGCCGCGCGCGTCTCGTGGAGCTCCATCAGCTCGCGCTGGACGCTGCGCGGCTCGCCGTCGGGGCTCCGCCTCGTCCACGCGCCGTCCGGTCCCAGGACCCAGGCGTTCGTGTTGTCGGCGAGCGAGCGGTCGAGCAGGTACAGCAGGTAGGTGCGGCTGTTGGCGTCCTCGACCGGCGCAGCCAGCTCGACCCGGTTGTAGAGGTTTCGGGGCATCAGATCGGCGGACCCGATGAACAGGCGCTCGACCTCCCCCGGCCGTTCGAACGAGTAGATTCGCGAGTGTTCGAGGAACCGGCCGACCACCGAGACGACCTCGATGTTCTCCGAGATCCCAGGGACCCTCGGCCGCAGGGCGGAGATCCCCCGGACGTTCAGCTCGACCCGGACCCCCGCCTGCGAGGCGCGGTAGAGCGCCCGGATCGACGGGGCGTCCAGCAGCGCGTTCATCTTCATCCGGATCCGCGCCGGCCGCTCGGGCGAGTGCGACTCGATTGTCCGCTCGATCTCGTCGAGGATCCCCTCCCGGAGGTTGAACGGCGCCACGAGGACCTTGCGGTATCGCCGCGGCCTCGAGTACCCGGTCAGGTAGTTGAACATCTCGGCGATGTCCGCACCGATCTGCGGGTCGGCGGTGAACAGGCCGATGTCGGTGTAGAGACGGGCCGTCTTCGGGTTGTAGTTGCCGGTCCCGATGTGGGCGTAGTGGCGGACCCCGTCGCCCTCGCGGCGGACCACCAGGATGCACTTCGCGTGGCTCTTCAGAGCCGGCAACCCGTAGACGACATGGACCCCGGCCTGCTCGAGCTTCTTGGCCCAGCGGATGTTCGCCCGCTCGTCGAACCGCGCCTTCAGCTCCACCATGCAGACCGCCTGCTTTCCCCGCTCGGCCGCCTCGATCAGGGAGGGCACGAGCGGCGAGTCTGCGCTTGTCCGATAGACGGTCTGCTTGATCGCCAGCACGTCGGGGTCCTCGACGGCCTGCCTGACGAAGCGCTCGACGGAGCTCGCAAATGAGTCATAGGGATGGTGGACCAGCAGGTCGGCCTCGCGGATCTCGGCAAAGGCGTCCGCCTCGTCGCCGTCCTCGCCTCGCAGCCGGGGTGGCGTCACGCCGACATGCGCGGGGTCGCGCAGCTCGCTGAACCCGCCGATCCCCGCCACGTCCCACAGGTCGGCCATGTCGAGCAGGCCGTCGACCTCATAGAGCTGGCGCTCGTCGATCTTCAGCGCGTCGCGCAGCCATTCCCGAAGCCTGGGGCTCATCCCGCTGTTGACCTCGAGCCTGACCACCTCGCCGAAGCGGCGGCGACGGAGCTGCTCCTCGACCGCCTGAAGCAGGTCGTCGGCCTCGTCGGAGACGTCGTAGTCGGTGTCGCGGGTGACCCGGAAGATGGCGTGGTCGGTCACCTCCATGCCCGGGAACAGCGACCCGAGGTTGTCGGCGATCAGATCCTCGAGGGGGACCAGCGTCGTCCCGCGGCCACCGATCCCGACGAACCGCCCGAGCAGCTCCTTCGGCACCTTCACCCTGGCGATCACCTCGGTGCCCTGATCGGGGTCGCGAAGCGTCACGGCCAGGCTCAATGACAGGTTGGAGATGTACGGGAAGGGTCGGCCCAGCCCGATCGCAAGCGGGGTGAGCGCCGGGAAGATGCTCTGCTCGAAGGCCCGGTCGAGCTCGACCCGCTCGCTGGGGCTGGCCCGCTGGGGCGAGATGATCCGGATCTCGTGCTCGGCCAACGCGGGCCGGAGCTCGCGCTCGAAGCATCCCCCGAGCCGTGCCCGCTGCTCGGTCACCCGCTCGCGAATCGCGTCGATCTGGTCGGTCGCGCTCATCCCGTCGGCCCCGCGGGCGTCCATCCCGGCCTCGAGCTGGTCGTGGAGGTTCGCGACCCGCACCATGAAGAACTCGTCCATGTTGGACTCCCAGATGGCGCTGAACTTGACCCGCTCCATGAGGACCTCGGACGGATCCTCGGCGAGCTGGAGGACTCGATCGTTGAACTCGAGCCAGGAGAGCTCGCGGTTGAAGTAGAGGCTCGAGTCCTCGAGATCGGGGCCGGGGCCCGGTTCAGCCCGGGTGGGCGCCGACGGTTGCAGCGCGCTCGGTTGGGCTTCGGTCGGCTCCATCGGGTGCCCGGATCATGGTAGCGGCGGCTTGCCGCGCTGAATCGGCCGATAGAGCCACGCGTGCAGGAAGTTGCGGACGCCTTGCATCCCGCTTTTCTCGACGGCGAGATCGATGAACTCCCGGGTCGTGGCGTTGCCGTAGCGATGTTGCGCGACCCAGTCGCGCAGAATCCGGGTGAACGCGGCCCCGCCGACCTTCTCGCGGAGCGCCTCGAGGGTCATCCCGCCGCGATCGTAGATCGTGCCGTCGAACAGATTGGCCGGCCTGCCGGGGTCGGCGGGGGGCGGACTCCAGAACCCGCGGTCCCCGGCCGGGGTCGCATACAGGCTGCGAAGCCTGGCCCTGGTGGTGGACTCGCCCTGGTGCTGTGCCCACAGCCACTCGGACCAGGTCGCGAAGCCCTCGTTCAGCCAGATGTCCCGCCAGCGCCGCGGGGTGACCGCGTCACCGAACCACTGGTGCGCGAGCTCGTGGGCGAGAGTGAGCTGATCGGGCGCCCAGTTGAAGAGCGGCCGGGTCTGCGTCTCGAGCGAGTAGCCGACCGAGGGAGCGCGGTCGACGATCGCGCCGGTCTGGTCGAACGGATAGGCGCCGAACCGGCGGCTGTACAGGCGCAGGATGGCCGACGTCTTGGCGAGCACCGGAGTCGCGGCCGAGACCTGGGTCGGATCGATCGCGACATACGAAGGGATGCCATCGGCCGTCGAGCGGGTGACCTGGAAGCGCCCCGTCGTCGCAGTCGCGAGGTAGGTCGCCATCGGCGCGTCCTCGCTCCACACGAAGGTCGTGTGGCGCTGGTGACGGATCCGACGGTTGAGCCTGCCGTTGGCGACCGCCGTGATCCCCGTCGGGACGGTCACCCGGAAGCTGTATGTCGCCTTGTCGCTCGGGTGGTCGTTGCAGGGAAACCAGGTCGGCGACCCCTGAGGCTCGTCCGCGACGAAGGCCCCGTCGTTGGTGGGGATCCAGCCGTCCTTGGATCCGTCGGGATCGATCACCGGGTGCGGGTGTCCTCGGTAGCGGACCCGAACATCGAACCGGCGACCCGACTCGATTGCGCGAGAGGGGGTGATCACCAGTTCCTGGCCGCGGCGGCGAAACCCGGCGGCGCTGCCGTCGACCTTCACCGAGCCGACGCGAAGGCCGCGGAGGTCGAGGTCGAAGCGGCTCAGCGACTCGGTGGCGACGGCTTTGATCCGAGCGATCGCCGAGAGGTGATTCCGCGACGGCCCGTAGCGCAGGTTCAACGAGTAGTGGCCGACGTCGTAGCCGCCGTTCCCGGCTCGGGGGAACAGGGGGATCGCCGATCCCCGCAGCGCCGTGGACCGGCGCCGCGGACGCCGAGCCGGCCGCTACGGCGCCGAGGAGCGCGGCGGCCACCAGCGCCGTCGCGCTCAGGCGCCCGCTACGCAGAGGGCTCTCCCGTCAGCTCTCCGGCGATCAGGCGATCGAGGTCGGTGCACGTCCTCGAAAGCTCGTCCGCCAGCGGGCCCGGACGAAGTGCCGGGAGCCGATCTGCCAGGGCCGCGTAGTACCAGCGCACATCCGCGGGGCGCCTGGCCGCCCGCTCCCAGTGCCTCTCGCCGTGGATTCGGAGCTCGCGAAGAATCGTGCGGGCGTTGTCGACCTTGTCGGCGATCAGGACCAGCAGGGCGCTCGGCGAGCAGCGATCAAGCTCGGCCAGGTGCTCCTCCTTGCGACGCCGCCAGGCGGGCTTCGGGTCGGCGGGGCTGTCCGTGCACTCCTCGACCACGTCGGCGACCGGGTCTCCGAACCGGGCGCGTATGTCGTCGAGCCGAGCGAGGCCTCCCTGGTCTTCGACCGCGTCGTGAAGCAGCGCCGCAATCGCCTCGTCCTCGGAGCCGCCCTCCTGGATGACCAGCCCGGCGACCCGCAGCAGATGGGCGATGTAGGGACGCCCGTCGGCCCGCCGAACCTGCCCGGCGTGTGCCGACGGCGCGTAGCCGAGCGCGTCCGTGAACCGCCCCGAGAACGCATCCCCCGATGCCGCCGAGGCTCGCTCCATCGCGTGCGTATCGATCTCGAACACCAAGGGCCCCACCAGGCTACCGGGCGGCGGCGCGCACCCCTTGCCCGGGACGCGGTGAATCGCCTGCTAACCGCCGTTTCTGTGCGGAGAGGTCTCCCCGCGGGCCTGGCGCCGGGCCGTCTGGAGGTCGGTCGCGGCGGTGGCGGCACGGGTTGCGGCCTCGCGCTCCTGGCGCTCGGCCTCGGCGAGCCTGTCTCGCGCCCGTTCGGCGCGCTTGGCGGCGCGGCGGCGCTCTCGAGCGAGCTCCAGCCGCCGCTCCATCGCCCGCTCGAGGCGATCCCAAACGCCCGCCCCTTCGAGCTCACGCCACAGGGCGGCGAACCGGTCGAACAAGAGCCGGCGCCTGGCCCGCAGGTAGACGATCAGGATCTCGAGACCCCTGTACGAGGTCCGATGCGGAGCGTGCGACGCGAGCTCCGGCCCGAGGTCGTGAGCGTCGCCGGCCCACATGCGAACGGCGGTCGCATCGGACTCGCGCAGGCCGTCGAGATGCCCCTCGACCCGCGGCAGCATCACGTCGCAATCGTGCAGCTCGCCTAGCACCTCCTGGAGATCGCGGGCCCGTCGGCGGGCGGTCTCGGCGACGCGCCCGAAGCAGAACTCGGTCGTCTCGAGCACGTAACGCAGCCGCTTCGCCGCGATCCTCATGTCGTGCTGTCTGCGAGTCGCCGTGGGCTCGAGCGCGCGGGGAGCGAGTGAGCGCATCTCGTCGAGCCGCGCGCGAATGATCCGGGCGGCGTTGTCGGCGAGCGGCCCGGAGGGGTCGAGCTTCTTGACCCGCCTCGCCTTCACGCCTGCCCACCTCCGGCGAGCACCTCTGCCTCGACCACGAGCTCGGAG
>JBOGZB010000100.1:0-14996 GCA_050697175.1 Solirubrobacterales bacterium
GGGTGGTGTTGGTCGCGTGCAGCACCGCGTAGAACGCCATCCCCGAGAGCAGCGGGAACCAGGCGTACGTGACCAGGTTGATCAGCAGGTCCTCGCGCGGATACCGGAAGCGAGGCCAGCCGGCGAGGATCGTCACCACCCCGATCACCGCAGCGGGGGTCTCGCCGAGGAAGACGACCGCGGTGACGATCGCGAGGAAGCTCGACGACACCTTCAGCGAGGTGGACGACGTCGACAGGGCCAGCACGTCCCCCGCCATCGACAGCGCCAGAAGCAGGCCGAACAGCGAGAGGTCCCAGTTCGTGTCGCCGGCCCCGTTGCGCCAGACCGCCACCCCAACCGCCAGGACCAAGGCGGCTATCTCGATGCCGATCGCGCGTCGGCTCGGCCGCCCGGGCATGGCCTGCCCTTCAGCCACGGGTTCCCGCGGCGCGGCGGTCGGCGGAGGTCTGTCGCATCGAGCGCATGAAGTCGTCCAGGTCGTCGGTGGAGAAGCGGCGCTGGCCACCCGGCGTCCTATAAACGGGAACCAGCCCCTGATTCGACCATTTGCGCAGCGAGGCGGCGCTGACCCCGAGATAGGTCGCCGCCTGGCCCACGTTTAGAAGTTTCGTTCGTCCTTGCATTGGTTGATCCTGCTTATGCGTCTCGGCCTGAAGCGAGCGAAACTTGAGCCCGGCTTGCAGTTCTGGACCGTTTGACGCCTGAAGTCGTCGGGACGACTTTTCGTGACTGGCAAGGTCTCGCAGCGATGGCCGGGCCAGTGCAGCCTCCGGTCGGCTATTGCAGGTTTTGGTAAGTCCCGTTCGCCTCTTCGGGGGGCGGCGATGCGCCCGCTGCGGCGACCTCGACTGGCGTCCCGGCGGCGCTCGCGCCGCGTGCCGCGCGCTCGGCCGCCTCGAGCAGCTCGGCTGCGTCGTGGCCGTGCTCGGGACAGGCGGACACGCCCGCGCGAACCGCGATCCTCGGGCGGTCCGCCGACTGCGAGGCCTCGACCACGCGCACCAGCCGATCCGCCATCGCGCTGAGCCGCTTGGCGTCGACGCTCGGGGCGAGCACCCAGAACTCGTCCTCGCCGAGCCTGAACGCCCGGTCGGCGATTCGGACCTGGCCCTGGATGACCCTCGCCACGGCGGTCATCATCACCTCGCTGGAGCCGTGCCCGTAGCTCTCCGCGATCGGCCCCAGCCCCTCGACCCGGACGAGCGCCAGCGCGAACGGGCGCGCGTAGCGCCTGTACTCGGCGAGCATCACTCGCAGCCACTCGTCCAGGTCGTGACGCCCGCTCGTCGCCGTGGGCTCGATCCCCTCGGCCGCCAGCGACCGGGATCGGACGAATCCCTCGGTCAGGGCTCCCTGGACCGAGCCGAATATCTCGGCCAGGCGCTGAGCGGAGCGGCCGAAGTCGGCCGGGTGCCGACCAGGGCCCTCGCGCTCCAGCGAGGCGAGCAGGACCGACTGGAGAACCGCCAGATCGCGAGGGACTTCCGCCGAGGCGCTCTCGCCTCGTCGCAGGCGCCCGAGCGCCCCGACGACGAGCCGTGGGTCGTCGGACGGGCGATCGACCCGGGTTTCGGGATCCAGGTCGCTCAGGATGCCGGCGATCAGTGGGATGGCCTCTCCGGCCAGCAGGTCGAGGTTCACCTCGCTCACCCGATCGAGCGGCGTTCGCTCGATCACCCCGACCAGCCAGGCCTTCGCGAGCTCGTCCACCGACCAGCCGGGAGCCGCCGTCCTCCCTGATGCCGCCTGGTGCACGTGGGGAAAATTAGCCTACGTCGCAGTCGCCACCGCCACGAGTACACTCGCCCGCAACGACGATGGTTGACCCCGAGGCAGAGGGAGCGGCTCCCGAGCGCGCCGCTTCCCAAGAGGATTTGAACGAGCCGGCTGAGGGGGACGTGATCCTCGGCGCGACCATCGACGCGCTGAAGAGGGCGGCCCACGGAGTCGAGATCGAGCGCCAGGTCGCCGAGACGCTTCAGCGCAGCCTGCTCCCCAAGTTGCCGCCGATTCCGGGCCTCCGGATCGCCGCCCGGTATCGCCCGGGGAGCGCCGAGACGCGGATCGGCGGTGATTGGTACGACACGATCCCGTTGCGCGGCGGCAAGGTCGGGATCGCGATCGGGGACGTGGTCGGGCGCGGCGTCGAGGCCGCCGCGCGGATGGCCCATCTGCAGAGCGCGCTGCGCGCCTACGCTCTCGAGGCGCTGCGCCCCGAGCTGGTGCTCGAGCGTATGAACAGCTTCGTGCTGGAGGGCGAGCAGGGCGGGATGGTGACCCTGCTCTACGCGATCGTCGACCCGGACGCCTCAACGCTCCAAGTGGCCACCGCCGGGCATCCGCCGCCGCTCGTCCTGCGGCCCGAGGGCGATCCGATCTTCGCGGAGGCCCCGGCGGGCAGCCCGCTCGGGGTCAATCGCTTCCCCTCCTACGCGGAGAGCCTCGCGACGCTCGACCCCTGGTCGACCGTGCTGCTTTACACCGACGGCCTCGTCGAGGGGCCCGAGCTGCCCCTCGGTGAGGGGCTCGAGGGGCTTCGGGGGACGGCCGAGAGCTGCCCGCGCGAGCCCGAGGGGCTTTGCCGGGCGCTGCTCGCCACCGTGGACTCGAGGGCGGGCTTTCGCGACGACCTGGCCCTGCTCGCGATCCAGCTCGCACCGCCGGGGGAGACCCTGTCGATGGCCCTGCCCGCCAAACCCGCATCTCTGGCCTCGATGCGACGCGCGCTCTCGCAGTGGCTGCGGCTCGCCGGAGCAAGCGAGGCGGAGGTCTACGAGATGCTGGTCGCCGCGGGCGAGGCGTGCGCAAACGCCGTCGCCCACGCGCACTCGCCGGTCGCCGACGCCCCGTTCGACCTCAAGGCCGAGCGCGACGGGCCGCAGATCCAGATCGTGGTTCAAGACAGCGGCTCGTGGCGCCCTCCGAGCGAGGCGGGGAGGGGCCGCGGCCTCCCCCTGATGCGTGAGCTGATGGACGAGACGACTGTCGAGCCCGGGTCCGACGGCACCAGGGTGACCATGACCCGACGGCTCCGCGAGGCCGCTCCGGCATGAGGGACCCTCTCGCCCAGCTCAGCTTCGACGAGGTCGGCAGCGTGCTCGTGGGACGCATCGATGGCGAGATCGAGAGCGTCAACTCCGAGCAGCTGCGGGCCGCGCTGGCCCGCCGGCTCACCAACGACAGCGCCGGCCTGGTGCTGGACCTGAGCGAGGCGGCCTACCTCGACAGCTCCGGGATCGAGCTTCTGTTCGATCTGGCGCGCCGCCTGCGCACCCACCGCCAGCGCCTCAGGCTCGTCGTCCCGCCGGCCGCCCCGATGAGGCGGGTCCTCGATCTGTGCGACATCGAGGAGGTCGCACCGATGGACGCCACCGTCGAGGGGGCGGTCGAGGCGCTGGTACAGCCCAGGGATTGACGGCCGGGCCGGGCACCGGGCTAGCTCGCCCCGCCGGAGCCCGACCAGGCGGTCCGGAACCGCTCCAGCGACTCCTTCAGCGGGGCGTCGTCGGAGGTGCCGACCACCAGGATCTCGCCGACCCGGTTCGAGAAGGCCTGGAGGAGGAGCAGCTCGGTTCGGCCGGTCAGGCGGCTGGGCCGGGTCGTGAGGCAGATCACGCCAACGAGCTTGCCCGCGGTCACCATCGGTGCGCAGATCGACGTCCTCCCCGACTGGGTTCCGCTCGACTCGGACCCGTGGATCAGCTGGGCGCGCCGCTCGAGCGCCGCCCTGCCGAGGGCTCCCTCGCCGACCGCGATCCGCTCGGGGCTGTGGGCGTTGCCGGCATCTCCGTCGGCGTACATGGCCGCCGCACGCCGCATCGAGAGCCCGTCCTCGTCGGCCAGGAAGATCATCCCGCCCTCGACGTCGTAGAGCGAGACAAGGCCGCCCAGCAGGCTGGCGAGCATCGAGTCCGCCTCGCCCGCCGCGAGCGCGGCGCGAGCCCGTGCTCTCGGTCCCGCCAGCGGCGGCGCCGAGGCGGTTTGGGGCGCCTGGCGGTCGGAGAGGTCGGCATTGGGCTCGATTTCGTGGCGCTTGACCGCCAGGGCCACCGCCTGCGCGCGGCTCGACGCGCCCAGCTTGGCCATCGCGTTACGGATGTGGGTGCGGACGGTCTCGGGGGAGAGCACGAGGCTCTCGGCGATCTGGGCGCCGCTGACACCGCCCGCCAGGAGGCCCAGAATCTCGCGCTCACGTGTCGAAAGCGGGGCACCCGCGACCCGGCGCCCAGCCGGGGCCCGCGCATCGTGATCTTCGGATGCCACTCCGGGAGCGCGCTCGCGGCCGCGAGTGGATCGCTTCTCGTTCTCTTTCACTTGTCTGACTGTCGCGGCTCGCTCGTCCGTGAGCTTAACCGCTGGCGAGGCCAGCACTACCCGCATTGCGGTAATGCACCAACGATTTTCGGGTATTCATGGGCGCAAGTCCTTGACTTTCGGTAGTGGTCAGGCACATTGGCTGCGTCCCGAAAACCAGTTGGGTCGATCGAAGTTCAGGTCGACCCGGCCACTCGACCCGGTCGTATCCGGGTTGATTTACCCGGAGCGACAGGGTCGTGTGGCAGGACAGCCGTGGAACTGCGGCAGGAGCAATCATCTCAATGACCAATCGGAATCGTTTCTCGTCCATAACTCGTCGGCCCGCAGCGTGGCTGGCGGCCGGGCTGCTCGTGGTCGCTCTCGCGGCTCCGTCCGCGGCCCTCGCGTCGTCGCCGACTCACGCCCAGTATGAGCCGAAGAACCATCAGATCGCGGCCACCGGCGGCGGCGGCTCGACCGGCAGCGGCCCCTCGGCTCCCAGCAGGAGCACGATCGGCAGCCTGCCGTTCACGGGCCTCGACGTCGGCGTTCTCGCGCTCGCGGCCGTTGCCCTTCTGGGCGCCGGATTCGCGCTGCGGCGCCTGTCCGACCCGGCAAGGCACTCGTCCTCGTAGCTCGAGGCTGAACGACAACAACTGACTGAGACATCAGCACGAGGAGCAGAAAGTGTCCGCCACCAACGACACCGCCGCTGAGATCAACGAGCTCTCGCTGACCGACAGGCCCGCACCGGTGATGCGCGCCCTCGAGGCCCAGCGCCTGCTCGACCTGATCTCGCTGAAGGTGATGCCCGCGGCGGCGGCCGGACTGATCACGTATCTGCACCTCGGCGCGGCGAGCTACGGCTTGCTGATGGCGGCCACGATGCTGGTCGCGCTTCAGCTCGTGGAGCGCTGCGCCCTGCCGCTCGGCCTGATGCCGGCGGCGCGGATCACACTCGCGCTGGTGGCGCCGATTCTCGGCGCGATGCTTGCTCTGGTGCTCGAGCTGGGCGCCGGTGACCACGTGGCTCTGGGATCCCTTGAGCCGTCGGTCATCGGTGCCTGGCTCGTACTTGCCCTCGGGGCATGGGTGACGGTGCATTTCCAGGAAGGCCGGCCGGCTCGGGTGGCTGTGGTCGGGTCGGAGGGCTTTGCGTCCGACCTGGCCGCCGAGCTGGAGGCGGCTGGGATTCGGGGGTACGAGGTAATCGGATGGTTCGGCGCCGCCGCGCCTGCCGCGCACTCGAGCGAGCTCGAGTGCCTCGGCGCGCTCGACGGGGTCCGCGCGGCGGTGACCGCGCGGAGGATCGAGCTGCTCGTCTGGGCCCGGGAGGAGACCGGCGAGCGGCACGGCGGCGTCGACCCCGATCTGGACCCCTGCGCCCTGATCGCGGACGCCTGCCTGGATCTCCCGGTGCGGATGATCGAGGCGAGCCAGCTCTACGAGGAGCTGCTCGGCCACGTCCCGCTCGGGACCATCGACTCCGCCTGGTTCCGCTACATCATGCATCCGCGGTTCCGGCCCACCTCGCCGCTCTCGAAGCGGTGCTCGGACCTCGCGATAGCGCTTCCGACCACGATCCTGGCGCTCCCGCTGCTCGGCATCCTGGCGATCGCGATCAAGCTCTCCGACAACGGCCCGGTGCTCTACCGCCAGCGCCGAATCGGAGAGCGCGGCAAGTCGTTCAACGTGCTCAAGCTTCGGACGATGGTCACCGACGCAGAGGCCGCCGGGCCGCAGTGGTGCACCGCGGACGACGACCGCGTCACCCGGCTCGGCAGGGTGCTGCGCAGGACGCACCTCGACGAGCTGCCTCAGCTCTGGAACGTCCTCCGGGGCGAGATGACGCTGGTCGGTCCGCGGCCCGAGCGGCCCGAGATCGTCACCGAGCTCGAGCGGCGCTTCCCCCACTACACGCGACGCCACCTCGTCAAGCCCGGGATCACCGGATGGGCGCAGCTTCGCTGCGGCTACGCCGGCTCCGAGCTCGGTACCGCGTGGAAGCTCTGCCACGACCTTTTCTATGTCAAGCGCCGGTCGGTGCTCGCCGACTGGCTGATCATCGTCGAGACCGTCTTCGAGGCGGGCCGCGACGCTCATCGGGCGCTCCGTGCGCCGGGACAGAGGTTCCTTGTCGGCGAAGCCAGTGACTAGGCAGGGCGGGGGTCAAAGCGGGGGAGCGGCCATGGGCGCGGTCCCGGCACAGCTCGCGATCATGGTCGTGGACGATGACCGCAGGTGCCTCGAGGCGAATCTCGCCGCCTGCAGGCTGCTCGGGCTTCCGCGCCGGGCGGTGATCGGCCGGACCTTCGATGACTTCCTCGCCGTCGGGATGCGCTCCCGCGTCGACCACGTGTGGCGGGCCTTCCGGGAGGGTGGCGGCCACGCGGGCCCGTTCGAGCTCAGCTCGCAGGCCGCCGCGACCGAGGAGGTCCACATCACGGTCACCGCCAACGTCCTGCCCGGGCGCCACCTGCTGATCCTGTCGGGGGGCGGCGCCCAGATCGACGAGCCCGAGGCCTCCGATCCCGCCCGCAAGGCCCAGACCGTGAATCACGTTCCGCGCTTCACCCGTGGCGGTCCCACCTCGCGCGAGCGCGAGGTCCTGGCGCTTCTCGCCGCCGGCGCGACCGACGAGCAGATCGCCGGCCTCCTGGAGCTATCGCCCGCCACCGTCCAGACGCACGTTCGCAACGCGAAGGCCAAGCTCGGAGCGCGCACACGTGCTCAGGCGGTCGCCCTGGCGCTCCAGGGCGGAATGATCGACCTGAGCTGACCGGCCTCAGTTGCGGCCCGCCCGCAGCTTGGCCTGGAGGGCCGCGATCTGCGAGTTGTACGGGTCCCGAGCGCGCGCCGCCGCGGCCTCGCGGCGAGCCAGCCCCGGCGAGCTGCGCTCGTGAAGCACCGCCAGCAGGTAGTAGGACACCCATTCCTCGGGGCGCTTGGCGACCGCGTCCTGAAACGCGGCGATCGCGCGGGCCCGGTCGCCGTTCGCCCGGGCGATCGCTCCCTCGGCGAGCACCGGGTCGACGCTCAACGGGTTGAGCGAGCGAGCCCGGTCCAGGTCGCTGTAGGCGCGGGACGGGTCGACTCGCCACACGGCGTAGGCGTCGCTGGTGTAGCGCTCGCTGAGGAACGGGGGGACGACCGAGACCGCGAGCACGATCGCCCCGATCGCGACCGCGAGGCGCCCCCGGCCGGGCCGCCGGCCCGAGTCCGCGGAGCGCGCCTGCCGGCGTCGAAGGCACGGCGCGCAGGCCGAGCCCAGCAGCGCGAAGACGGGCGCCGTGACCGCCGGGTAGGGCCAGAACCAGTCGAGCGAGGAGTGGAAGAGCCAGTAGGTGCCCGCGGTGAGCGCGATCGCCGAGAGCCACGCGGCGTCGGCTCCGCGCCGGCGCGCCCGGATCGCTGCGGTGGTGGCGGCGGCCACCGCCGCCACGAGGAGCGCGAAACCGACGATCCCGAGCTCGGACAGGTTCTCGAGCTCGACGCTGTGCGCGTCGTTGACCGCGACCGGAGCGTCCGGGTGGCGCTCCGTGAGATAGGTGTAGCGGTAGCCGCCCCCGCCGTCGCCGATCAGGGGGTGATCACCGAAGTCGACCAGCGCGACTCGCCACAGCTCGCCGCGTCCGGTGCGGGCGTTGAAGGTGAACCGGCTGCTCTTCCCGATCGGCTGGGTCGCCTCGCCGGCCTGGAACTGCGAGGCCTTCTCGCTGATCCAGTGGACGGGGTCGCCGACGACGGCGACGAACGCGATCGAGCCGCCGATCAGCGCCACGATCACCCCGATCAGCGCCGCCCGATCGGCGATCCTGCCGCCGCGGTCCGAGATCGGGAGCCGGCGCTCGAGCAGCGCCGCCGCCGCCCCGATGGCCAGGGCCACCACGGCGCTCAGCGTCGCCGCGTCGGCCGCGCTTCGGAGCTCGCCCCCCAGGGCGTGGATCGGCGTCCCGTTGTTCGCCTCGCGGTAGAGGTCGGTGAGCGGCGGGAGGACGATCAGGGCGGGGAGCGCCGCGAGGGCGAGCCAGGCGAGCCGGCGCGCGCGATCGCGTGAGAAGGCGACGTAGACGGCGAGCGCGGCGGCGCCGGCGATCATCGATCCGCGGCTCTGGCTCAGCATGCCCATGTCGAGGCAGAGCGTCGCCGCGGCGAGGGCGGCTCCGCGCCCGAGCCACATCCCGCCGCGCCGGGCTGCGAGACCGAGCGCCGGCCACATCGCGATCAGAAAGAAGGCCGCGTTGGCGTTCCGGTAGCCGAGCGGGTACTCGAGCGTCCCGTCGGTCTCCAGATAGTGGCTCGGGTGGTCCGCGCCGTGCATTCCGATGATCGCGATCACGCCCGCGAACGCCCCGGCGACGGCGAGGGGGACGAGCGACAGGTGCATCCGGCCGCCGAGCAGGTCGCACAGCCACAGCCCGAGCCCGAAGGCCATCGCGTAGGCGAGGATCCTCTGTCCGTCGGCGATCGCGAGGTCCGGCGCCGGGCTCCAGATCGCCGACAGCGCCGCCCAGGCCCCGAGGGCGATCGGGGCGCCGAGCGCGACGATCACGGCCGGCGAGGAGCGCAGGTCGGCGCGCCAGGGGCCGATCCAGGCCAGGACGATCACGGTTGCGCACAGCGCGACCGTCCCAGGGAGGAGCACGGTTCCGAAGAACGCCCCGGACTTGGCGCCCCACCAGCACCAGACCGCGGTCAGCGCGACAAGAGGCAGAAGCGCGGCGGGCTCGAAACGTCGGGCCCGGTCGGCCACCGGTTCGCCGGGGGATGGGCGACCGGAGGCTGCGGACGGCGTGGGCACCGGCGTCAACCTAGCGCCCCGGACGGGCGGAGCAGGCGAGCCGAGCGCCGGATCGCGGGTCAGACCGATGCGTGTAGGAGCATCTGCTTCCCGTGGGTGACAGCACGCGCGAGCCGTTCGAGCCTGGAGACGGGCCTCAGGAGGCGGGCGATCGCCTGCGCGAAAGCGTCTCGGCGGCCCGGACGTCGATCGCCGACGCGCTGCGCGAGGCGGTTGACAGGCTCGAGCACTCGGAGCGGGTCGCGATCACGGCGGCCGAGGACCGGCTCGGCCGGGTGGCGGCCGAGCGGGTCGACGACGCGCTGGTCCGGTTGGGCGTCGAGCAGGGCCGGCTACGTGCCGAGCTCGAGCGGCGCCTCGAACGGGCGATCGAGCAGCTTGCCGACGAGGTCGGGTCGAGATTCGGCTCGGCGCAGGCCCGGCTCGACGAGGTCACGGCGCGGTCCGCGGCGGGTGGCGCCGACGCCCGGGTCGAGCGGGAGCGCCTTCAGGAGGCGATCGATCGCGCCCTGGGCTCGATCGGCGAAGCCGAGGCGAGAGCGGTCGGGTTCGTTTCGCGGACGAGCGAGTCGCTGGTGAGCTCCGAGCGCCAGGCCGAGGCGACGATGGGACGGGTCGAGCAGGCGCTCTCCCGGGGGGAGGGCTCGATCGCCGAGGTGGACCGGGCGGAGCGCCGGCTGGCCGGGCTCCACGACCGCGCCGCCCAGGCCGAAGGCCGGATCACCGAGGCCGCCGAGACGGTCGCCCAGGTCGCGGGCTGGGAGACGCGGGTCGCCGACGCCGCGCGGGTCGAGTCCGAGGCCGCTCGCCGGATCGCGGATGCAGAGCGCCGCATCCTGGGCCTGGTGAGCGAACCCGAAGACGGCCCGGCCGGCGGCGCTTAGGCTAGGCCGCGACGAACGAGTCGGCGGTCGTCCGCAGGCCGTCGGCGAGCGGGGTGCGCGCCTCCCAGCCGAGGTCCGACGCGGCCCTGCCGCTGTCGATCGCGATCCGCTGCACCTCGCCGGGGCGGGGGGGAGCCATCTCGGGCTCGAACGGCTTCTCGCAGATGCCGGCGATCAGCTCGCCGAGCTCCAGGACGGTGGTCTCGACGCCGGTGCCGACGTTGTAGGTTCCCGTGGCCTCGGCTTCGGCGCCCGCGAGGAAGGCCGCGACAACATCGCGGACGTAGACGTAGTCGCGGGTCTGGTGGCCGTCCCCGAACACGCGCGGGGTGCCGTCACCGAGCAGCGCCCCGCAGAAGATCGCCACCACGCCGGCCTCGCCGAGCGGGTCCTGTCGCGGCCCGTAGACGTTGCCGAGCCGAAGCGCCGTCCCAGAGAGCCCGTGGAGCCGGCCGTAGAGGGACACGTAGCCCTCGGCGGCGAACTTGCTCTGTCCGTATGGGGCGTCGGGCCGGCAGGCGGCGGTCTCGTCGAGCGGCAGCTCGAGCCCGGCGCCCTCCCCGTAGATCGCGCCGCCGGTCGACGCGAGCAGGAAGCGTCCGGCCCCGGAGCGCCGTGCCGCCTCGAGCAGGTTCAGCGTTCCCGCGACGTTTACGTTCAGGTCGTAGATCGGATCGGCGACCGAGCGCCGCACGTCGATCTGGGCGGCCAGGTGGAAGATCAGCTCGGGGCGGCGCTCGTCGAACGCCCGCGAGACCGAGTCGGCGTCGCCCACGTCGATCTCCAAGAGCTCGGCTCCCGCCGTCAGCGCGCCGCCGAGGTTCTCCCTGCGCCCGGTCGAGAGGTCGTCGATCACCGCGACCTCGTCGCCGCGCTCGACGAGGGCGTCGACGAGGTGAGAGCCTATGAACCCCGCCCCTCCGGTGACCAGAGCCTTCATGGAGCGGGCAGCTTAGTGGTCGGGGGCGGCCGCTCGGCTTGAGCGCCTCCGACCCGGATATTCACCGTCGCAAATCCACCCAGGGTGCGAAATCACGGGCCGGTGGCATCTGGCCTGATTGACATGATCAGCCGCGATGGCGCCGAGCCAAGCGGTTCACCTCCACGTCCACAGCGAGTACTCGCTGCTCGACGGCGCGTGCAAGATCGATGCGCTCGCCGCGCGAGCCGCCGAGCTGGACATGCCCGCGCTCGGATTGACCGACCACGGGGTCATGAACGGGGCCGTCGAGCACTACAAGGCGTGCAGGAAGAACGGGATCAAGCCGATCCTCGGGCTCGAGGCCTACCTGGTCGACGACCGGCACGCCGAGCGGCAGGGGGAGCGCAACCACCTGACCCTGCTGGCGGCCTCCGACGACGGGTTTCGCAACCTCGTCCAGATGACCTCACAGGGGTTCCTCGAGGGCTTCGCGCGCGGCAAGCCCAGCGTCGACCCCGAGCTCCTCGACCGCCACTCCGAAGGCGTGATCGCGCTGACCGGCTGCCTCCAGTCGCGATTCTGCCAGCGGCTGATCTCGGCGCGGCCCGATGACGCACGGGCTCACGTCGACGACCTGATCGGGATCTTCGGGGGCGACAACGTCTACTTCGAGGTCCAGTCGAACGGGCTCGCCGAGCAGGAGCAGGCCAACGAGGGGATCGTCCGCGTCGCCGGCGAGCTCGGCCGCCCGCTCGTCGCCACGGCCGACGTCCACTACCTGCGACGCGAGGACTACTCCAACCATGCGGCGCTTCTGTGCGTGCAGACGAAGTCGACGATCGAGCAGCCGAAGCTGCGCTTCGACACCAACGAGTTCTTCCTCAAGAGCGCCGCCGAGATGGAGGAGTCCTTCTCGAAGTGGCCCGGCTCGATCGAGACGACGCTCGAGATCGCCGAGCGCTGCGAGGTCGAGGTCGAGCTCAACCAGCTCCTGCTGCCGCGCTTCCCGACCCCCGACGGCGAGGACCCGGCCGAGCTTCTGCGGAGCCTCGCCACCGACGGGCTGCGCCGCCTCTACGGCGACCCGCCTCCCGCCGCGGCCGTTGAGCGGCTCGAGTTCGAGCTCGGCGTGATCGGCGAGATGGGCTTCGAGTCCTACTTCCTGATCGTTTGGGACTTCGTCAAGTTCGCGAAGGACAACGGGATCGCCGTGGGCCCGGGCCGCGGGTCGGCGGCAGGGTCGATCGTCGCCTACTCCCTCAACATCACGGACCTCGACCCGATCGCCAACGACCTGCTCTTCGAGCGCTTCCTCAACCCGGCGCGCAAGTCGATGCCCGACATCGACATCGACTTCTCGGTTCGCGGCCGCGAGCGGGTGATCCGCTACGTCCAGGAGAAATACGGGCGCGAGTCGGTCGCCCAGATCATCACCTTCGGCACGATGGCGCCGCGGGCTGCGACCCGCGACGCGGCGCGAGTGCTCGGCTACGACTACGCGACGGGCGATCGGGCCGCAAAGCTGATCCCCGAGCCGATCATGGGTCGCAGCCCGAGCTTCGCCGACTGCCTGAAGCCGAACCAGGAGCTGCGCCAGGCGGTCGACGCCGACAAGGACGTGAAGCGGATCGTCGAGGTCGCCCAGGGGCTCGAGGGGATCGTCCGCAACAACTCGATCCATGCCGCGGCGGTGGTGATCGCCGACCGCCCCCTGAACGAGATCGTCCCCCTCCAGCTCGCCGAGGACCGCACGGCCCCGGCGGAGCGAGGGGCGAACGGCAAGCCCGAGCGCTCCTACAAGATCGTCACCCAGTACTCCATGGGCCCGATCGAGGAGATGGGCCTCTTGAAGATGGACTTCCTGGGGCTGCGCAACCTCGACGTGATCGAGGACGCGATCGAGATCATCGCGCGCTCGCGGGGATCGGAGATCGACATCGAGGCGATCCCGCTCGACGACGCAAAGACCTTCGAGATGCTCGCCCGGGGCGACTCGGTCGGCGTCTTTCAGCTCGAGTCGGAGGGCATGCGCGAGGCGCTCAAGCAGATCCGCCCGACCGAGTTCAACGACATCGTCGCGATCGGGGCGCTCTACCGCCCGGGCGCGATGCGCTTCATCCCCGACTACGCCCGGGGCAAGCGCAACCCGGGCTCGGTCACCTACCAGGACCCGCGCCTGCGGCCGATCACCGAGGAGACCTACGGCTGCTGCATCTACCAGGAGCAGCTGATGGAGATCTCGAAGCAGCTCGGCGGGTTCACCCCGGCCGAGGCCGATGACCTGCGCAAGGCGGTCGGCAAGAAGAAGCGCGACCTGATGGCGACGATGGAGGGCAAGTTCATCGACGGCTGCGCGTCCTCCGGGACGGCGCCGGCCGTCGCCAAGGATCTCTGGTCGCTGATGACCGCGGCGGCCGACTACTCGTTCAACAAGTCCCACGCGGCCTGCTACGCGCTGATCTCGTACCGCACCGCCTACCTGAAGGCCAACTACCCGGCCGAGTACATGGCCGCGGTGATCTCCTCGGTGATGGCGACCAAGGACAAGGTGCCGTTCTTCGTCAACCGCTGCGATGAGATGGGGATCGAGGTGCTGCCTCCGGACGTCAACTCCTCCGACCACGGCTTCGTGGTGAGCGGCAAATCGATCCGGTTCGGCCTCGACGCGGTCAAGAACGTGGGGCACGCCGCGGTCGAGGCGATCATCTCGGCGCGCGAGCGTGGAGGGCCCTTTCCCTCGATCTGGGACTTCTGCGAGCGAGCCGATGCGCGCGCCCTCAACAAGCGAGCCGTCGAGTGCCTGATCAAGTGCGGCGCGCTCGACTCAACCGGCGACGCCCGCAAGGGCATGCTCGAGGTGCTCTCGTCGGCGCAGGCCAGCGCGTCGAAGTTCCAAGAGGACGCGCGGCGCGGCCAGAGCTCGATCTTCGACCTCGGCGGCGAGCCGACTGCCGACGCCGGAACGCAGGCCCCGGGTGGGTTCGCCGAGCACCGCCCCACGATCCCGAGCGAGGAGTTCGACCAGCGCGAGCTCCTGCGGCTCGAGAAGGACACGCTCGGGACGTTCCTGTCGGCGCATCCGCTGGGCGAGGTCCGCGATGCGCTGCGCGAGCGGGTCGACTGCCCGCTCCCACAGGTGGGCGCCAAGGAGGACGGCTCCTGGGTCACCGTGGGGGGGATCGTCAGCGAGTGCAAGAAGGTGCGGACCCGGAGCGGGGCCTACGTGATGTTCGCGACCCTCGATGACCTGGAGGGACGGGTGGAGCTGTTCGTCCGCGACGCCGCCGGTGCGGCCGCCGAGCAGATCGAGCTTGACCGGGTGATCCTGGTGCGGGGACGGGTCGACCACAAGGGGCGCGGCGAGATGAGCTTGGTGGTGGCCGAGGCCGAGGCGTTCGAGCCCGGCGAGGACGAGGTCGCGGCGGCCCGCGCCAAGGCGAAGGCCCGCGATCCCGAGCGGATCGTGCTGCGTGTCCGCGCCGCCGAGTTCGGCCCGCGGCTCGTCGACGAGCTCAAGTCACTGTTCGAGGCGTTCCCGGGCAAGTGCGACGTTCTGCTCGAGATGGAGACCCGCGAGGGAACCCGGCGGCTTCGCTTCGGCGACGAGTATTGCGTGACGCCGTCCGCCGCCCTGCGCGCCGAGATCGATCAGCTTCTCGGCCCGCGCGCGTTGGCGGCTTGAGCGGGTCTAGACTTTCCACATGCCGCTCACCAAGTCAGCAGGAGAACAGGGTGCCGCGGTCGGCGAGTGCCGGCAGTGCCGGACCTTCTGCGATCGCCTGGTCGAGCCTCGAAGCTGCCTCGAGCTTCGCTGCCGCTACCTCTACAGCTACATCGACGCGGCGGGCGGCGGCCGCTACATGGGCTGCATGAGAAAGGTCTTCCGCGCCGAGATCGACGTCGCGATGTTCGAGGCCGCCGAGCGGTCCGGCGGCTACGGCGGGGTGAAGATGAGCGGCGAGCCGCTGCCCCAATGCCAGTTCCGGGTCGAGCCGGCCTACGAGCGCGGAGGCCCCGAGCACGAGTGCGTCAACCCGGGCTTCTTCGACGCCGAGGGCTGGCGCGAGGCCGCATTCGACCTCCGCGACGC
>JBOGZB010000101.1:0-3231 GCA_050697175.1 Solirubrobacterales bacterium
CTCTGGACGAGCTCCACGAGCGGCTCCATCCGAGCGCGTTTGATCGCGTGGGGAAGCTGGCCCGGCAGCTCCGCCGCCTCGGTCCCCCGGCGGGGCGAGAAGATGAAGGTGAACGCCCCGTCGTATCCGACCTCGTCCACGACCTCCAGGGTCTCTTCGAAGTCCTCGTCCCTCTCCCCGGGGAAACCGACGATGATGTCGGTGGTCAGCGCGCAGTCGGGCACTCGCTCGCGGATCATCGCCACGCGTTCCAGGTAGCGCTCGCGATCGTAGGTCCGGCGCATCGCCTTCAGCACCCTGCTCGATCCCGCCTGGAGCGGCAGGTGGATGTGCGCGCAGAGCGCCGGCAGCTCGGCGTGGGCGCGGATCACGTCCTCGCGCATGTCCTTGGGGTGCGGGCTGGTGTATCGGATGCGGTCGATCCCCTCGACGCCGTCGATCCTGCCGAGCAGCTCGGCGAACGTCGTTCGCTCAACCGCGGGCAGGTCGCGCCCGTAGCTGTTCACGTTCTGGCCCAGCAGCGTCACCTCCCTGACCCCATCGTCGGCCAGCGCCTCGACCTCGGCGAGGAGCTCGTCGGGGGGGCGGCTCGCCTCACGCCCGCGAGTCTGCGGGACGATGCAGTAGGCGCACCTGCAGTTGCAACCGACGGAGATCTGGACCCACCCCTGGAACTCGCGCTCGCGCTTGGCCGGGAGGTGCCCGGGGAACCCCTCGAACTCGAAGTAGCCCTGGGCGGTGAGCGAGTCCCGGGTCAGGAACTCCGCGAGGCGGTGCACCTGGCCGGGCCCGAAGGCCACGTCCACGAAGGGGAAGCGCTCGAACACCTCGTCCTTCACCGACTGGGCCCAGCACCCGCCGACCCCGACGACGCGGTCCGGGCGCTCGGACTTGAGGCGCTTGGCCTCCCCGAGGTGGGCGATGAAGCGGCTGTCCGCCGACTCGCGGATCGAGCAGGTGTTGAACAGGATCAGATCGGCCGAGGCGCGCTCGTCGACCTCCCGGTAGCCCAGCGAGTCGAGCATCCCCTTCATCCGCTCCGAGTCGTGCACGTTCATCTGGCACCCGAACGTGGTCACGTGGTAGGTGGACGCGGCCACCTCGCTACCTGATCGCCAGGGTGCCCTTCATCCCGGCGGCCTCGTGTCCGTCGACGCTGCAGTAGAAGGTGTAGTCACCGGGCTTGAGGCTCTCCGACAGCGACGTGCTGCCCTGCGTGACGGTCTCGCTGCAGCCGATCTGCTGCCCGTCCGGACCGTCGAGGCAGACGTCGTGCGCGATCGGGGCGGGGTTCGTGAAGTTGATCGTCACGTCGCCTGCGTGGCCGGCGAGCCGCTTGGTGTCATAGGCGATCGCGGCGGTCTCCGCGCTCAGCTTCACCGCGGTCTTCCTGGCGGTCGAGCTCGGCGCTGCTGTGGTCGTGGTGGCCTGCGTGGCGCCGCCTGCGTTCTCGCTCGACGGAGTTGCGGCAGCCTCATCGGCCTCGCGGGCGTGCTGGGTGTCTCGCGCATCGAGGACGGCGAAGGTCGTGGTCGCCGCCACCATGCCAGCGAAGTAGACGATCACCGCCAGCAGGGCGGCGCGGGTGGGCGGAAAGCTCTCGAATCGCAGGCCGATCGCCGACAGGACGACGGCCGAGACGACGAGTCCGATCCCGAACACGTAGAAGAGGGTCTCGTCCATGCGGGCGGGATCCTAGAGCCTCGAGCTGGCGCAGGAGATGGCCCTATGCGGCCGAGCGGGCCTCGCCCGAGCGCCGGGCCGCAAGGCGGATCGCCTCGTGAGCCACCTCGAGGCCATAGCCGCGCCGGGCGAGGAAGCCGAGCGCCTTCGCGCGGTCGGACTCGCCGGCCAGCGGGCGTTCCTCTCGAAGCAGCAGATCACTCGCCCGAGCCGCCTGTCTGGCATCGGTGTCGCACTCGAGCGCCGTCTCGATCAGCTCGGCGGCGATGCCGCGCGATGCCAGCGTGTCGGCGATCCGCTCGGCGCCCCAGCCGCGGAGCTCACGCTTGTCGTCGGCAAACCGCCTCGCGAACCGCTCGTCGTCGAGCCCGCCTGCCTCGATCAGCTCCTCGACGGCGATCTGCGCCTCCTCGGCGCTGAAATCGCGTAGCCGCAGCCAGTCGAGCAGCTCGGCCGTCGTGCGCTCCTTGCGGGCGATCGCCCGCAGTGCGGCATCGAGAGGATCGGCTCTTCGGCCCGTCACCGCGGCGACCTGGCCGACTAGGCGGCCTCTCGCTCGGGTTCCTCGGCACCCGCCTCCGGATCGGCGATCGGGGTCGGCTGGGGAGCCGGCTTGCGCTCGATCCCGAGAGCCTCGAACAGCTTCGCCTCGATCTCCCGGTATGTCTCCGGATTCTCGGCCAGATACTGCTTGGTGTTGTTTCGCCCCTGGCCGAGCCGCAGGTCGCCGTAGGAGAAGAATGATCCCGACTTCTGGACCAGGTCGTTCTCGAGCGCCAGGTCGAGGAGGCAGCCCTCGCTGGAGATGCCGACCCCGTACTCGATGTCGAACTCGGCCTGGCGGAACGGAGCGGCGACCTTGTTCTTTACGACCTTGACCCGGACTCGGTTGCCGACCGCCTCGGTTCCCTCCTTGAGGGTCTCGATCCGGCGGATGTCGAGACGCTGGGTCGCGTAGAACTTGAGCGCTCGGCCTCCCGGCTGGGTCTCGGGTGAGCCGAAGGTGACCCCGATCTTCTCGCGGATCTGGTTCGTGAACACGCACACGGTGCGAGCTCGGCTCAGGTTGCCCGCCAGCTTGCGCAGCGCCTGCGACATCAGCCTGGCCTGGAGCCCGACCTGGACCTCCCCCATCTGGCCCTCGAGCTCGACCCGGGGTGTCAGCGCCGCGACCGAGTCGACCGAGACCAGGTCGACCGCGCCCGAGCGGACCAGAACGTCCACGATCTCGAGCGCCTGCTCGCCGTAGTCGGGCTGGGAGACGAGCAGCTCGTCCACGTCCACCCCGATCCGCTTCGCGTAGATCGGATCGATCGCGTGCTCGGTGTCGACGAAGGCGCAGATTCCGCCCAGCGCCTGGGCCTCGGCGATGATGTGGTAGAGCAGCGTCGTCTTGCCCGAGGACTCCGGGCCGAAGATCTCCACGACCCGCCCACGGGGGACTCCGCCGATCCCCAGCGCGAGGTCGAGCGCAAGCGCCCCGGTGGGGATCGCCTCACAGGCCACGCGCGCGCCAGGGTCGCCCATGCGCATCACGGTGCCCTTGCC
>JBOGZB010000102.1:0-4109 GCA_050697175.1 Solirubrobacterales bacterium
CAGTACATGGACCCTGAATGGATGGAGCAGGGCGTGCTGGATGTCGTGAAGCTGAAGTACTGGAGCTTCATTCCGCGCAAGGGGTCCGGGCGGCGGAGTGAGGAGTCGATCGATTCGAAGCTGGCGCCGCGGGCGGTCGAGAAGGGACGGGACGGGGTCGAGCTGACGGAGGACGAGCTGACGGCGCTGTTCGCCGAGACGCGTCCCGAGGCAATCGAGGAGATGCGCGAGGCGGCCGACGAGCTGCGTTCGGAGCTGGCCGGGGAGACGGTCACGTTCGTCGTCTGCCGCAACATCAACGTCTCCAACATCTGCATCGTCGGCTGCGCGTTCTGCGGCTTCGGCCAGGGCAAGCGCTCGCCCGACGCCTACGAGCACGACGAGGCCGAGTTCACGCGGCGAGTACTCGAGGCGATCGACTACGGCGCCAGCGAGCTGTGCATCCAGTCAGGCATTCACCCCGATTGGTCGCTCGAGGACTACCTCGGCTGGCTGCGCCTGGCCAAGCGCGTGGCGGCCGGCGCGGGCACCGACCTGCACCTGCACGCCTATAGCCCGATGGAGATCGCGCACATGTGCGACATCTCGGGCCTGCCGCCGAGCGAGGTCTTCGCCCGGCTGCGCGACGCCGGGCTCGGCTCGACGCCGGGGACCGCCGCGGAGGTGCTGCACGACGGTGTGCGCGAACGGATCAGCCCGAACAAGCTGCCGGTGGCGCGCTGGGTGGAGATCATCGAGGCGTCCCACCGGGCGGGGCTGCGCTCGACCTCGACGGTGATGTTCGGACACATCGAGGAGCCCTGGGAGCTGGCCGAGCACATGCGCGTGATTCGCGAGCTGCAGGAACGCACCGGTGGGATCACCGAGTTCGTGCCGCTGTCGTTCATCCCCTTCAACACCCTGCTGGGCCGCACCCATGGAGTCGAGGAGATCTCGCGCGCCGAGAACCTCAAGCACACCGCGGCCTTCCGCCTGGCGCTCGGCAAGACGATTCCCAATCTCCAGGCGAGCTGGGTCAAGATGGGCCTCGACGCCGCGACCGAGAGCCTCAGCTGGGGCGTCAACGATCTCGGCGGCACCCTGATGGAGGAGAACATCTCCCGGATGGCGGGCTCGCAGCACGGAGTGCGCCTCGACCCCCCCGACCTGATCGCCGCGGCCCGCGAGGCGGGCCGCGAGCCCGCCCAGCGCTCCACCCTTTACGAGATCCTCGAGACGTACTGAGTCTTCAGCCTCGGCGCAGGGGCGCCATCGCTGAGTGTGGAGTTGACCGGAATATCTCCGGTGAATCACTCAGTCGACCAACTGTTGGCCGAACTGGCGGCCGTTCAGCACGGCGCCGTGGCCCGGAACCAGCTCCTGGCCGCGCAGGTGAGCCGCGATCAGGTCGATTGGCGACTACGAAACGGGCGGCTCCACGAGGTGCATCGCGGTGTCTACCTCGTCGGGCATGCGGTGCCAACCGAGCACGGCATGAAGATGGCCGCCCTCCTGGCCTGCGGTGCCGATGCGGTGCTCAGCCATAGAAGCGCCGCGGCGATGTGGGATCTCCTCACCTACCCGGCTGGCGCTCCGTCCTGGGTCACGGTGCCGCTCAGGCGGAACGCCACTCGCCCCGGCATCCGGATCCATCGCGCCAACCTTCCGCGTCCAGACATCCGCCGGCGCGCGCGGATGCCTCTTACCAGCCCACCGCGGACGATCCTCGACCTGGCTGCCCACGTGACGGAGCAGGATCTCGAACGCCTGGTGGCAGAGGCTGCCTACCGGAAGCTGGTGAGTGAACGTGAGCTGCGCGACCAGCTGGGCCAGAGCCCGGGCAAGCGCGGCACACCAGCGCTCCGCCGCGTTCTCGACCTCCCCGGAGGACCGAGGCGGACCCGCTCGCCCGCGGAGCGGCAGCTGCTGCGCATGCTTCGCCGAGCCGGAATCGGCGGGTACGAGACCAACGCCCGGATCCACGGCTTCGAGGTCGACGTGCTGTGGCGGGATTGCGATTTCGCCGTCGAGCTCGACGGCTACGCTGCCCACTCCGGCCGGGTCGCCTTCGAGCGCGACCGCCTCAAGATCGCCAAGCTCAAGGCTCGCGGGCTCGACGTGATGCCGATCACCCCGCGTCAGATTCGCGACGATTCCGACGCAGTCGTGGCGAGGCTGTACGCGGCGCTCGCGAGGGCGCGCCGATAGCCCACCCGACCCGTCGCGCCGATAGCCCATCCGACCCGTGGAGGGCGCGCCGATAACCCGCCCGCCCCGTCGAGGGCGCGGTTGCGTGCTTCATGGTGCGAAACCACTCACTCGAAGCGGATGGGGCGACCATGAGCTCACCGCTGGCTCGAGACCGAGAGCGCGACAATGGGACTCATGCGTGCGATGGTGCTTCGCGAGCAGGGCCGGCCGCTCGAGCTCGAGGAGCGGCCCGCGCCCGAGCCGGGGCCGGGGGAGGTGCTGCTGAGGGTTCGGGCCTGCGGGGTCTGCCGGACGGACCTCCACGTCGTCGACGGCGACCTCGACGAGCCGGCGCTTCCACTGATCCCGGGCCACCAGATCGTCGCGTCGGTTGAGGCGATGGGGGAGGGGGCCGAGCGCTTCGAGGTGGGCAGGCGGGTCGGCGTGCCCTGGCTCGGCTGGACGGACGGAGAGTGTCGCTACTGCCTCTCGGGGCGGGAGAACCTCTGCGAGCGAGCCCGGTTCACCGGCTATCAGCTCGACGGCGGCTATGCCGAGATGGCGGTCGCCGACGAGCGCTTCTGCGTTCCGATCCCCGAGGGCTACCCGAATCTCCAGGCCGCCCCGCTCCTGTGCGCCGGCCTGATCGGCTACCGCTCGCTTCGGATGTGCGGCGATTCCGAGCGGATCGGCCTGTACGGGTTCGGGGCCTCCGCACACATCGTCTGCCAGGTCGCCGCGCACCAGGGCCGCCGGGTGTTCGCGCTGACCCGTCCCGGGGACTCCGAGACGCAGCGGTTCGCGCTCTCGGTCGGCGCCGCATGGGCCGGCGATACCGAGGGAGGGTCGGACGTCTCCGAGCCCGGCGGGCTTCAGCCTCTGGACGCGGCGATCATCTTCGCCCCTGCGGGTGAGCTGATCCCGGTCGCGCTTCGCGCCGTCGCGCCCGGAGGAACCGTGGTCTGTGCCGGGATCCACATGAGCGACATCCCGTCGTTTCCCTACGACGTCCTGTGGGGCGAGCGGACCCTGAGGTCGGTGGCCAACCTGACCCGAGCCGACGGCGAGGAGTTCATGGCGCTGGCGCGCCGGATCCCCATCCGGACATCGGTCACACAGTACGCACTGGAGCGGGCAAATCAGGCGCTCGACGACCTGCGCGGGAGTAGGGTTCGCGGTGCGGCGGTTCTATCGCCCGGGGACGTTGATGAGGAGAGGAAGGGCTGATGGCTGACATCACGGTGAAGCGGCTCGAGGATTTCGAGTCCATCTTCGGCGGGGGCTTTCGCCGCGTGCGTGCCGGCCTCGGCGTGAGCTCGTTCGGGGTCGCGGTGATGGACCTGCCACCCGGCTTCGCCGAGTATCCGGAGCACGACCATGGCCGCGACGGCCAGGAGGAGGTCTACACCGTGCTGGCCGGGCGAGCCACCCTGACCGCCGGCGGGACCGAGTACGTGCTCGAACCCGGCGTGTTCGCCCGCGTCGGGCCGCAGGAGAGGCGAAAGATCAACACCGCCGACGAGGGGGCCCGTGTGCTGGCGATCGGCGGGGCTCCCGGACAGGTCTACGAGGCGCCCGACTACACGGAGGAAGGTCAACCGGACCCGTTGGCGGGCTAGCGGAACAGGTCGTCGCTCCGCGGGCGCTGGAGCGACCGCGCGCCGGGACCGTCGGCGACCATCACGAAGCGATCCAGCCCGCGGATCAGGCAGGCCGCTCGTCCATCGTCCTTGCTCCGGGTCAGGTCGGCCGCCGCGGCGATCTGGTCGGCGACGGCGATCATCGTCGCGACCAAGGGCTCGCCGTGGCGATCCGGGAGCCTGCGCCGATCGTCGAGCGAGACGAGCCCGGCGCAGCCGATCGCGACGTCGGCCTGACCGAGCCGCCAGGGTCGACCGAAGCTGTCGGCGATCAAAACCCCGGGCGACAGCCCGGTCGCC
>JBOGZB010000103.1:0-8724 GCA_050697175.1 Solirubrobacterales bacterium
CGCGACGGGTATCGACCCAGGCCTCGTCATGGATGGCCGCTCGCTGATCCCGGTGGCGCAACAGCCAGGCATCGAGCGGGGACGCGAGCTGCTCGTCGAGCAGCCTTCGTTCAAGGCAATCCGCACCGAGCGCTACATGTACGTCGAGCACCAGACCGGTGAGAGGGAGCTCTACGACCTCCAGAGCGACCCGTTCGAGCTTGCGAGCCTCCAGAATGACCCTGCCTACCAGGCGGTGAAGGCCCAGCTGGCGGAGCAACTGGGCGCGCTGAAGACCTGCGCGGGTCCGAGCTGCCTCCGCCATTCTCCGCCCAGCTCGACCCTGAGCTTGGACTTCAGCCCGAGCGATCTGTCGACCACCGCGTTCAAGTCGGGAAGGGCAATCCTCCACGCGCAGACGAGCTACGTCAACCCGGGCAACGGGAACCCAGGCGGGGCGACGAGCCGGGCCCGGCTCTACTTCGACGACGACTTCAAGTTCAACCCGAGCGCGATCCCCATTTGCGACCCGGCGTCCCTCCAGCCCGATCAGACGATGGCCGACGCGATGTCGCGCTGCGGCCCGGCCAGGATCGGCGATGGGACCGCGCAGGTCAGCGTCGATGGCGCCTCCGCCAACGGCTGCGCCCTTTCCTTCAACGGCCGGTCCGGTGGCGATCCGACCGTGGTCCTGTTCATGCGGTTCAAGGTCGCCAACCCGAGCACGATCAGGTGCACGAGCCCGGCGAGCAACCGTCGAGGTGACACGAGCGTGGTCCTGGCGGCCCCGTTGAAGAGCAACAACTCCTACGGGGGCGCCGACCTGGTTGGGGGCAAGCTGCTCGACATCAACAACATCACGACGGCGTCCGCATACCCGCTGTCGGACCTCGACATCTCGATCCAGAACGGGAGCTACGTCCAGGCCAGGTGTCACGACGGCGACCATAGGCTGGACCTGGAGATCAGGGTGACCGACAACCAGAACACCACGCAAGCGGTCCAGGCCAGGAAGGCCTGCACCTAGGTCGAGCCTCCCGCGGGCTCCCGGCACGCGGGGCGGATGGGCACGGCGTGGTGATTCGGCGCAGATGGGCCCAGGATTTCTGACCCGACGAGCGTCACTCGCGCGATCCGCCGGTCCACGCTCCGCTGGATGGGCTCGCTGAGCCGTTCACAGCTCCTCGTCTACGGCGCCGTCGGCGTCGCGTTGCTGCTCGTCGGCGCGAGGTGGATCCGCTCGAGCGACTCGTCGGCCGCGCAGGGCGGGGTCAGCTACTCGTCCGCATCGGGCTCGTCGGCGAGCTCGGGAGACGGGTCCCTGGCGATCGATCCCAACGGAGGCGGCGACGTCGTGGTCGATGTGGCGGGGGAGGTCGGTGCGCCGGGGGTGTACAGGTTCCCGGCGGGCTCGCGGGTCACCGACGCCCTCGAGCGCGCTGGAGGCGCGACGCGCCGCGCGGATCCGGAATCGATCAACCTCGCGGCCCGCCTCGCCGACGGCCAGCAAATAGTCATGCCCGCCAGGGCCAAGAGCCCTGCCGGGGTCGCCGCGGGCCCGGCGGGCGCTGACTCCGCGGCCGCGACCGGCCCGATCAGCCTCGGCACAGCGACCATCGACGAGCTCGACACGATCGAGGGGATCGGCCCGGTCACTGCCCAGAACATCATCGACTTCCGCGACCAGCACGGGGGCGTGTCGTCGGTCGACCAGCTCGACCAGATCAGCGGGATCGGCCCGGCCACGATGGACGCCCTGCGAGCTCGGCTTCAGCCCTGATCAAGCCCTCGGCGATCGCCTGGCGCTCCGCCGTGCTGGGTGGCGCCACGGTCGGGCTCGCCCTCGCGCCGCTCGCCCCGTCGGGTCCGGACCCGGGGCTGATCGCCGTGCCGGCCCTCTGCGGGGCCGGCATTGCCGCCGCGCGCCCCCGGCGCGGCCAGCGGGGTGGATGGCCCTGGATCGCTCTGGTGTCCCTTGCGGCGCTGCTCGGGGGCCTGGCGCTGGGTGGGCTCCGGCTGGCGGCGATCGACGGGGGCGCGTTTGACGGGCCGGTCTCGAGGCCTGCGACGGTACGGGGCTTCGTGACCGCGGTCCCGCGCCGCTCCCGCGGCCGGGTGGCCGTTCGGATCCAGACGGCCGACGGCCGCCTCGCGGTTGAGGCAACCGAGCCCGTGCCGGATCTCCCGATCGGGCGCGAGGTGGTCGCGAGGGGAACCGTCATGCGGCCGGCGCCGTGGGAGGTGGGCTACCTGGAGCGGTACGGGATCCGCGAGGTTCTCGATGCCCGGAGCGTCGATCTGACCGGGTCGCGCCGCGGTGGCCTGGTTGCGATCGCGGATCGGGTGCGCGACAACGCCGAGGTCGCGCTCGGACGCGGGACCCCCGGCCCCGAGGAGGCCCTTCTGCGCGGATTCCTGCTCGGTGAGGACGATCGGATCGACCCGGCCACGGTCGAGGACTTCAAGCGCTCGGGACTCGCGCACCTGCTCGCGGTCTCGGGCGACACCGTGATGCTCCTCAGCCTTCTCGCGGTCGCCCTGCTCGGGCTCTTCGGCGTCCCCCTCAGGCTGCGCCTCGTCTGCGTCGGAGCGCTGATCGCCCTCTACGTGCCGGTGACGGGAGCGGGGCCCTCGATCCAGCGCGCCGGGATCATGGGCGCCACCGGGGTCGTCGCGGCCCTCGCCGAGCGCCCCCGCTCGCGCTGGTACGCGGTCGCGGTAGCCGCCCTGCTGACCCTGGCGCTCAACCCCCGCGCGAGCGGCGACATCGGTTGGCAGCTCAGCTTCGCGGCGGTGATCGGGATCCTGCTCTGGGCATCACGCATTCGAGACCTCGTGCTTGGGCCCGGTGCGCCGCCGGCGGCGTCGGGGCGCCGTCTGCTCGCCGAGGGCGCCGGCGTGACGGTCTCCGCGACCCTGGCGACCGCCCCGCTGATGGCGAGCGCGTTCGACGCGATCTCGATCGCGTCATTGCCCGCGAACATTCTCGCCCTGCCGGCGGTCGCGCCGATGATGTGGCTCGGGATTCTTTCCTGCATGGCGGGGCAGATCCCCGCCATTCCGGTCGAGCCGCTCACCTGGCTCGCCGGGCTCCTCTCGGCCTACGTCGCGCAGATCGCGCACTGGCTCGGCTCGCCGGCGTGGGCGCGTCTCACCGTCCGACTCGACGGCGTGGGGCCCGTGGTCGTCGCGTACGTCGCGACGACCTTGCTGGTGTCGGTCGGCGTCGCGTGGGCCGCGCGAAGGCGCGGGCTGCGGGATGGATCGGCGGCGGCGAGGGCGTTCGTGGTCGCCGTGGCGGTCGCCTTGGGTGTCGCCTGGATCGGCTCGCTGCTGCCGTCCCCCGCCGGTCCGCAGCGCGCCCCGGGCCTGCGGGTGAGGGTTCTCGACGTGGGGCAGGGGGACGCGATCCTGCTTGATCCTCGCGACGGGGGTCCGGTGCTGGTCGACGGCGGACCCCCGCATGACGAGCTCCGCGCGAAGCTCGCGGATGACGGCGTGTCCAGGCTGGCGGCGGCGGTCGTGACCCACGATCAGGCCGATCACGCGGGCGGGATCGAGGAGCTCCTCGGCGCGATGCCGATCGGTCGTCTCCTCTGCGCGGAGCCCGGGCGGGACTTCCTGGGGCCTGCGCGGGCGGCGGGCGTGCGGACGCGGTCGGTGGCCGAGGGCGCGAGCGTGGACTCGGGGAGCCTTCGGCTCCAGGTCCTATGGCCTCCACGCCCGTTGCTGGACGGCGGGGCACCCGGGGATCCGAACGAAGCGGCGATCGTGACCGTGGCGCGCTGGCACGAGTTCTCGATCCTGCTCACGGCTGACGCCGAAGCCGATGCCGTGCCCATCGATCCGGGTCCGATCGACGTCCTCAAGGTCGCCCATCACGGGTCTGACGACTCAGGGCTCGACGGACTCCTCGATCGCACGGCGCCCCGCCTCGCGGTGGTCTCGGTGGGGTCGGGCAATCCCTACGGGCATCCAACCCCCTCGACGCTCGCGACCCTCGCCAGTCACGGGGTCCCCGTGCTGCGCACCGACGACGACGGGGAGGTGGCGATCGACGCCACGCGCCGAGGCTGGACGGTCAGCAGCTCGGATTGAATAGGGTCCGGGCGCTTGGAGTCGTCGACTGGAGGCAAGGATCGGGGGGAGGGCCTGCGCCGCGGGCTCGCCGCCCTGCTCTTCGTCGTGCTCGCCTTCGGCTGCGCGGTGATGTTGGTGTCGATGGCGGACATCAGCCAGACGCCCACCTGCCACGACGTGCAGTTCAACGGCGCCACCCCGAACGATGGCCAGTGCTTCGATGGGACGTCGCTCCAGAAGGTCGTCAGCCTGACACTCGGCTTCGCGAGTGGGGCGCTGGCGGGAATCGGCGGCGTGCTCGCGATCCTGTTCGCGATCACGGGCCGGCGAGGCAGGCTGCTCGTTGCGCTGTCCGTCGCGGCCCTGGGGCTCGGCGTCGTGAGCGTCGTGGCGGGCAGCGTCTAGCCTCTCCGCGGCCCGGGAGCCGCCCGTCGCGGTCCGGGGGTTCGGCTAGTCTGACCGGCCTTGACGAGCAACCGCGAAGGAGAGCGATGAAGCGCCTTGCCACCGTCGCGACGGCCATTGCCCTGGGAGTCGGGGCGGGAATCGGGATCTCCGCGTGCGGCGGGGGTAGCACGACGACCGTCTCGGTCACGACCCCGACCGGATCGGCCACGGTCACGACTCCCACCAGCACCTCGACCACGACCAAGCCGACCACCACGACGAGCACCACCTCGACGAGCACCAACGGGTCCGGGGGCACCGGCTACTGAACGGGCCGCTCCCAATCAAGCCCGCCTATCTGATCGCCGGAGCCGACGAGGGCAAGATCGACGCCGCGTTGGCCAGGCTTCGTGCCCGAGGCGAGCGCGAAGGCGGCCCCGGGGCCATCGAGAGCTTCGGGGCATCGAGCGGCGACGGCGCGCCCGACGTGGACGCATTGCTGGCGGCGATTCCCGCGATGTCGCTCACCGCTCCGCGGCGGTACCTCTTGGCCGACGGGGTGGAACGCTGGACGGCCAAGCAGGCGACCCCGGTGATCGATGCGCTGGCCGATCTGCCGCCTGATCTCACCGTCGTGCTCGTTGCCCACGAGGGGTCCTCGAAGGCCCGCGCGCCGAAGGGGCTCGCCAAGGCCGTCGAGGCCGCGGGCGGAGAGGTGCACGCCTACGCGGCCCCGCGGGCACGCGATCTTCCCGCCAGGCTCGTCGACGAGGCCGCGAGGCGGGGGTTCCGGCTTGAGCTCGCGGCGGCCCGCCTGCTGGTCGCGCGGATGGGTGAGAGCACCCTTCGGCTCGCCAACGAGCTCGACCGGCTGGCGCTGTGGGCCGGACCCGAAGGCCAGGTCGGCGCCGAGGACCTCGAGGCGATGGTCGCCGACACCTCCGAGGAGGCCGCGTGGGCGCTGTCGGACGCGATCGTCGCGCGCGACCCGGCCGGGGCGATCGAGGCCGCCGAACGGCTGACCGATCAGGGCGAGGCCGTCACGCCGCTGGTCTACCAGGCGGCGCGCCGCCTTCGCGACGCCAACACCGCGCTCGCCGCCATAGAGGCGGGAACCCCGCCCAAGAAGGTCGCCGAGGGCCTCCCGATGCACCCCTATGCGGCGAGGATGCTGGTCCAGCGGCTGGAGGGCGTTTCGGCGTCCCAACTCCGCGCGGCTACCTGCGCAGTGGCCGACCTCGAATGGTGGACCAGAGGGGGGTCGGAGTACCCGGAGGACGTGGCGCTGACCCTCGCGGTGCGGCGAGCGGCGGGCGCCGGCGCGGGTGCCGGCTGACCGGCGGTCTCGTCGCGGGAGCGAGCCTGCGCGAGCGGTGCCCGCTATGCGGCGCGGTTCAGCAGGCGGGCGGCGCGGGACTTCTTGCGGGCCCCGTTGTTGGAATGCAGGGCGCCCCTCTGGACCGCCTTGTCGATTCGCGACACGAGCTCGCGGTGCTCGTCCCCGATCTTCGAGGAGTCGCCGGCGGTCACGGCCTCCTCGAGGCGGCGGAAATGGGTCTTGACGGCGCTCTGGAGACGCCGGTTCTCGAGCTGCTCGCGCTCGGAGCGGCGGATGCGCTTTACCTGTGAGCGGATATTGGCCATCGAGCGACCGGCCATGATAGCGGCGCGGTGATGGCGGACTCCGATCGCCGGCGGCGCGAGGAGGACGAGCGCCGTACCCACGAGCGCCTCTATGGCGACGATCGCCGCCCGCGCCTGGATCCCGGCCCGGTCGACGTGGTGGCGACCGAGGAGCCGGGAGCCGAGGCTCTCGCAGTCGCCGCCGAGTCGTCGCGGACGGGTCCCGGACGGATCGCGCGCTCAACCGCGTTCTTCTCGGTCGCCACCAGCTTGTCGAGGGTGGCCGGGCTGGCTCGCGAGGTGTTCGCCGCCTACTACTTCGGGGTCAGCGGGGCGATGTCGGCCTTCACGATCGCCTTCCAGGTCCCCAACCTGGTCCGCAGCCTGTTCGCCGACGCGGCGATCCAGGCGGCCTTCGTCCCGATCTTCACCGAGAAGCTCGAGAGGGGGTCAAAGCTCGAGGCGTTCCGCCTCGCCTCGACCCTGATCTTCCTGGTCACGCTCGTCCTGACCGTGATCACCGCCGTCTTCATCCTGATCGCTCCCGTGCTGATGCCCCTGTTCGTGGGCTCCAACGTGCCCCAGGGCCTCACGGTCACCCTCTCCCAGATCCTGTTCCCGATCCTGGTCATGCTCGGGACGACCGGGATGGTGGTGGGGATCCTGAACAGCTATGACCGGTTCGGGGCCTTCGCGATCTCGCCCTTCTTCTGGAACGTGGCGATCATCGCCGTGCTCGTCGCGATGGCCCCGCTTTTCCACGGCCCCGACCGGATCTACGCGTACGCGATCGGGGTCCTGGTGGGGACCGCGATCCAGCTCGCGATCCCGAGCTGGGATCTTCGCCACACCCCGTTTCGGCTCATGCGGGTGTTCGACTGGCGAAGCGCCGATGTGCGCCGGGTGCTGGTCCTGATGCTGCCGGTGACGCTCAGCCTGGGGCTGATCAACTTCAACCTGCTGATCAACAGCATCTTCGGCGCACTCGTCTCCGAGCACGCCCCGGCCGAGATCGACAAGGCGTTTCGCATCTACATGCTCCCCCAGGGGATCTTCTCGGTGGCGGTGACGACGGTCCTGTTCCCGACTCTCGCGAGGCTCGCCGCCCGCCGTCGCTACGACGCCCTCAGGGCGACGATGGCGAACGGCATGCGCCAGATCGTGCTCCTGCTGACCCCGGCGGCGGCCGCGATCCTCGTCCTCTCGGTGCCGATGATCCGGCTCGTCTATCAGCGGGGAGCCTTCTCCGCCGACGACACCGAGGTCGTCGCGACGGCGCTGTTCTGGTTCGCCTTCTCGCTTCCCTTCAACGGTCTGTTCCTGCTCTTGACGAGGACCTTCTTCAGCCTCCAGCGCCCCTGGGTCCCGACCGCGATCTCGGGCGTAAACCTGGCGATCACGGCGGTCGCCGCGCTGCTCCTGTATTCGCCTTTCGGGGTCGCTGGGATCGTCGCGGCGACGGTGATCGCGACGGCGGCGAGCGTGATCGCGCAGACGCTCGTCCTTCGCCGCCAGCTCGGGCGCCTCGAGCTCGGCAGGCTGACCTGGACGACCGCACGGGTAGTGATCGCCTCGGCGGCGCTCGCCGCGGCCTCCTACGGGGTCTGGTACTTCCTCGACCGCGAGCTCGGGCGTGGTCTCGGGGCCCAGATCGTCTCGCTCAGCGCCGGCCTCGCGGCCGGTGCCGCGATCTACGCAATGGCGATCACGGCGCTGCGGATCCCCGAGGCCCAACAGATCCGCCGACTCCTGCCCGGCGCCCGAGGAGGGGGCTCGTAGTAGGCGCCGGGGCCGATCCGAGTGATCGTCTGCTCGCCGGGCCTCGTGGAAACGCGGCCTCCGCTCACGATCCAGCCGTTGCGCCCGGGGCAGGGGCTGGGTAGGGGAGCGGCCCGGATCCGAAGCCGATCCGGCCCCGATCCCCGTTCTTTGCGCGCTTGTGGCGCCCATGGGCCCCACAACCCTTCAAAGAGCGGGCTGGGGGGGGTGTTTGAAGGAACGGGCTGAGAAATGTCGGTCGGTTCGCCATGGGTTCGGAGACCGGCTGGTGAGGGGCGGGCGGCTCTCGGGGCTGGGTGGGGAGAGGGCGCCAGTTGCTGTCCGCGATCGGTGCCAAGTGGGGGCTGGTGAGGACAACCGGTCCGGCCGGCATCGGTCGCCATACTTGCCAGCCTCATGGACCGGATCCGAAACTTCTCGATCATCGCCCACATCGACCACGGCAAGTCGACCCTTGCCGACCGGCTCCTCGAGCTGACCGGGACGGTGGGTTCCGAGCATCGTCCCCAGCTCCTCGACTCGATGGACCTCGAGCGCGAGCGGGGCATCACGCTCAAGGCGCAGGCCGTTCGGGCGGCCTACGCCGCCGACGACGGCCAGACCTACGATCTGCACCTGATCGACACGCCCGGCCACGTCGACTTCTCCTATGAGGTCTCGCGCAGCCTTGCCGCTTGTGAGGGCGCCCTGCTCGTCGTCGATGCTGCCCAGGGAGTAGAGGCACAGACCGTCGCCAACACCTACCTGGCGATCGATGCCGGGCTGGAGCTGATCCCCGTGATCAACAAGGTCGACCTGCCCGGGGCCGAACCGGAGCGGGTCGCGACCGAAATTGCCGACCTGACCGGTGGTGATCCCGAGGAAGCGCTCTGGATC
>JBOGZB010000104.1:0-2868 GCA_050697175.1 Solirubrobacterales bacterium
GGGCCAGGGCCGCGATTGCGACTCCCGATCGAAGTGCGGCCCTCAATCCGCCGAGCCGCCCTTCAAATGGGGCGCCACATTCGCGTCGAGGTAGGCGTCGGTGACCGGGCCGAGGCTGTGGACCACCAGCCTCCCCTGCGGATCGACCAGGAACGACTCGGGTACGCCCGTCGTTCCGAGCTCGCCCTGCGAGAAGTCGCCGCTGCCGTCGCGAAGCTGCGGATAGCTGACCCCGTAGCGCGTCAAGAAGTTCCGCGCGTCGCCGGTCAAGTCGTTGGAGTCGATCCCGAGGATCGTGAAGTCCCGGCCGCGGTGGGCGCGCGAGAAGCGCTCGAGCGCCGGCGACTCGGCGCGGCACGGCACGCACCACGACGCCCACACGTTGACCAGCACCCAGCGGCCGCGGTAGTCGGCCAGCGAGGCGGTCCCCGGGCCATCGAGCCGCGGAAGCTCGGTCGTCGCGTCGGGGATCGGGTCGCCGATCGCCAGGCTGTCGGTCGACTTCTTGAGCAGGCCATAGCCGAGCAGGCCGACCACGGCGAGGACCCCGATGAAGACCGCGAAGGAGCGCGCGCTCACGACGAGGAAGGGTAGAGATGCGCCGCCGCGCGGCGCCTAGAATGACCGGTCAAGCCGCGGACGTAGCTCACCTGGTAGAGCGCGAGCTTCCCAAGCTCGAGGTAGCGGGTTCGAGTCCCGTCGTCCGCTTGGGTCGCGCGGACGCGGGGCATGGGTGGCGGGCCAGGATAGGCTCCGCCGCCGTGACTCCGGAGCGAGAGGGCATCGACGATCTCACCCGCTGGCTGGGCCTTCGATGGGAGAGTCCGCGGCGGGTGCGGCTGACGATCCGTCCCGAGCTGATCAATCCCGCCGGGCTGCTCGCAGGGCCTGTCGCCTACGCGATGGTCGACTACTCGATGGGATCGACCCTTTGGCCCGAGCTGAGCGAGGGAGAGCGGATCGCGACGATCGGGATCTCGATCAATTACGTCCAGACCGCTCGCGAGGGCGACGTTTCGTGCGAGTCGACGCTCGATCGGCGAAACGACAGGGTCGCGATCCTGCGCAGCGAGGTGAGTCATCAGGACGGGCGGGTGCTGGCGACGGCGATCGGGAGCTTCGCGATCTTCCCGCGCGAGCGGCTCGGCGGGCACGAGCGCCGCCGGGCCGAGCCGGGCGGGCCCGGCTAGGGCTTCGGACCCCAGTCGGGCGACTCGTGCATGACCTTCGTGCCCTCCGTGATCGCGTGCTCGCCGGAGCCGTCCGCGTTGATCACGTAGAGGTTGGCTTCCTTCCTCGTGTCCCGCACGTAGACGATCTTTCGGCCCGAGGGCGAATATGCGGACCGTCCCTCAAACAGGCTGCCTGTGGTCAGCCGGCGCTGGTGGGACCCGTCCGCGTCCATCGAGAACACGTCGTAGTCCTCGCCCGTCTGCTTGGAGTACGTGATCTGCTTGCCGTCGGGCGAGTAGTTGGGGTCGTGCTCGTCCCGCGCCCCGGTGCTCAGCGCGTGCTCGCCGGTGCCGTCAGCGCGCATCACGTAGATGTCGGCGTTGTCGCCTCGCTCACTGTCGAACGCGATTCGCTTGCCGTTCGGCGAGTAGGAGGGGAAGTCGTCGGGGGCCGGGTTGCTGGTCAGGGCGTGCTGATGGGATCCGTCGGCCCGCATCACCCAGATATCCGATCCGTTGGGGAGCATCCCCCGCTTCACGGGTTGAACGACGCCCCGGGAGAAGACGATCTTGTCGCCGTCGGGGGAGAAGGCGGCGTTGTCGTCGCCTCGGCCCTTGGACAGGCGCTTGAGGTGCGACCCGTCGGCCTTGACCCGGTAGAGGCCCGGCTTGTCCTGGAAGCGGGTGAAGACGATCCATTTCCCGTTCGGCGAAAACGCCGGATCGTCGTCGTCGCCGGTGGTGATGCGCGTGACGTCCTTGCCGTCGGGCGCGACGGTGAAGATCCCTCCGGGTTGCGGATCCTTGGGAACCAGGATGGGACCCGTGCGACGAGAGAAGACGACGTCGCCGTTCGCACCGGGAAAAGCGGCCCTCGAGCCGCCGGGGGCGAAGGCGAGGATCGCCGACAGACACAAACCGGCGGCCAGCAGGGGGACCCACATGAGGCGTGCGGCGCGAGGCATGGAGGGCACGTTATTGCACCGCGAGGAGTCGCTCAGGCGAGCGGCGGGCGTCGGTTCGTCCAGGGTCGCTCGGCTTCGATCTGCGCGGCGAGCGACAGCAGGGTCGCTTCGTCGTTCGGCCGTCCGACGAGCTGTACCGAAAGCGGCAGGCCGTCGTCGGTGAAGCCGGCGGGAACCGAGGCGGCGGGATTGCCGACGTAGTTCCAGGGCGGCGCGAACCCGGTCCGCCGGGTCATCCCGCTCATCGTCCACGGACCGCCTCGCGACCCCCACTTGGCGACCGGGACCGGCGGCTCGCCGATCACCGGAAGGAGCAGTACGTCCGCCTGGTCGAAGATCGCGTTCAACCGCCGCGCGTGCTTCGGGATCGCCTCCTTGGCCTTTTGCACTGCCCATCGTGGGACGAGGCCACCCAGCCTGGCGATCCCCCGGACCTGGCGGCCGAGTCGCTCTCGGTGGGGCATCTCCGCGGCCTCCTCGGCGACCCCGGTGACGTAGAAGACCGCGACCCCGTTTCCGACCGTGCCCCAGTCCGGGTCGCGCCGCGATACGCGGTGCCCGAGTCCGGCGAGCAGATCGGCCGTCTCCTCGACGGCTGCGCGGCATCGCGGATCGAGCATCGGCGGGGCGAGCGCCCGCGTGCCCTCGAGCGAGACAGCGACCCTGAGGCTCTCGGGCGGCGTTTCGGCGGCCTCCCGGAACGGTCGTTCGGGGGCCGGGGGCTTGTCGGC
>JBOGZB010000105.1:0-3293 GCA_050697175.1 Solirubrobacterales bacterium
ATCCTGGCCCAGCCCGACGAGACCGTTCAGGTGGGCCAGGTGCTGGCCGAACTCACGACCGGCCCGGTAGTCGCGGCGCCCGCCGAAAGCGCGGCGCACGGCGAGGAGGAAGCCGTCGCTCCTCAGCCGGTGGCGGCGGACGGCGCCGACGGCACGAGGGCCTCGCCGGTGGCCCGCAGGGTCGCGGCGGCGAGCGGCGTGGACGTGAGCGCCGTTCACGGCTCAGGGCCGGGCGGCAAGGTGACGAAGGCCGACGTGCTCGCAGCGGCGAACGGCGAGCAGGGTGCCACCGGGACGGCGGGGACGCCGGCCACGGCCGTTGTGCCGGCAGGCGAGGCGAAGCCCTTGCGCGGCCCCGCGGGGATGCTCGCGCAGGCGATGAACGAAAGCCGCTCGGTTCCCACCGCCACCTCGTTCCGGACGCTCTCCGTGGACGCCCTCGATGCCAAGCGCAAGGCGCTGAACGGCGCGCTCAAGGAGCGCGCGATGAAGGTCTCCTTCACCCATTTGATCGCCTGGGCAATCGTCGAGGCCGCTCGCGAGTGGGCCGTGATGGGACGGGCCTATGCCGAGAGCAACGGGAAGCCGCAGGTGATCGAGCCCGGCGGGGTGAATCTCGGGATCGCGGTCGACGTCGAGCGAAAGGACGGCTCGCGCAGCCTGATGGTCCCGTGCATCAAGGGCGCCGATGGCCTCGACTTCGCGGCCTTCCACGCTTATTACGAGGACCTGATCAACAAGACGCGCGAGAACAAGCTGACCGCCGACGACTTTCAGGGCACGAACATCACGCTCACCAACCCGGGTGGGCTCGGGACGGTCGCGTCGGTCCCGCGCCTGTTGGCCGGCCAGGGAACGATCGTCGCCACCGGGTCGATCGCCTACCCCGCCGAGTGGGCCAACGCGCCCGCCGACACGCTCAAGGCGCTGGGTGTTTCGAAGGTGATGACCGCGACCTCCACATATGACCACCGGGTCATCCAGGGAGCGGAGTCCGGCTCGTTCCTGCGCCGAATCGATGAACTGCTTCAAGGGGAGGACTCCTTCTACGAGTCGGTGGCCGAGGCCGTCGACGTTCCCGCTTCGGTCGTCGCCAGCGCCTACCCCGCCTCGGCATCGGCCCAGCCGGCTCCGGCCCGCTCGACGACGGCCGCGGCGGCGCCCCCGGACACCGAGCTCCTCCAGGCAGTCCAGGCGGCGACGTCGCTGCTCAAGGCGTTTCGAACACACGGCCACCTGGCGGCCCGGCTCGATCCGCTCGGCAAGGAGCCGCGCGGGGATCCTGCGATCGAGCCCGAGAACCTCAACCTCACCCCGGAGCTGATGGCGAGGATCCCGGCCTCGATCCTGCGAATCGGAGTCGAGGGGGAGACCCTGCTCGAGGCCCTGCCGAGGATGCGCGAGGACTACTGCGGAACCGTCGCCTACCAGATCGAGCATCTCTCCTCGCATCAGCAGCGGATGTGGCTCCGGGAGATGATCGAGACCGACGTCCATCGAGTGCCGCTGAATGCGGAGGAGAAGCGCGCCCTACTGGCTCGGCTGATCGAGGTTTTCGAGTTCGAGCGCTATCTCCAACGTGCCTACCTGGGCCAGAAGGTGTTCTCGATCGAGGGCCTGGACGCGGTGGTCCCGATGATCGACGAGCTGGTGACGCTGGCGCAGCGTGGCGGGGCCCACGAGGTCGCGCTCGGGATGGCGCACCGGGGGCGGCTTGCCGTGCTCGCCCACAACCTCGGGCGTCCGGTGGAATCGATCATGGCCGAGTTCGAGGGAGCGAAGGCACTCGAGCGCGTGAAGGCCGTCGCGGCGATCCCGCACGGGGGCACCGGGGACGTCAAGTACCACTACGGCGCGGAGGGCATGTTCACGACCCGCGACGGAGAGCAGATCGACGTCCGCCTCTATCCGAATCCGAGCCACCTGGAGTTCGTCGATCCGGTCGTGACCGGGGGCGCCAGGGCCGCCCAGAGCTCGCGCGCCGGATCGAGCCTGGATCACGCTCCGGAGCTGGCGGTCCCGCTGCTGCTTCACGGCGACGCGGCGTTCCCGGGCCAGGGGGTCGTAGCCGAGACCTTGAACCTCCAGTCGCTCGAGGGCTACTCGACCGGCGGCACCGTCCACATCATCACCGACAACCAGGTGGGCTTCACAACCGATCCGACCGAGGCTCGCTCGACCCCATACGCCTCCGACATGGCGAAGGGATTCAACGTCCCGATAATCCACGTCAACGCCGACGACGTCGAAGGCTGCATCGCGGCGATCCGGCTCTCGATGGCCTACCGCGCCCGGTGGGCACGAGACATCGTCATCGACCTGATCGGATACCGCAGGTACGGGCACAACGAAACCGACGAGCCCGCCTACACGCAGCCGAAGATGGCCGCGCAGATCAAGGCGCACCCACCGGTGTCGGAGATCTACGCCGAGCGGCTGGTCAAGGAGGGTGTGGTGACGCCGGACGACGTCCAGGAGCTGGGCCGGCAACGCAACTCCGAGCTCCAGGAGGTTCATCACGAGCTGAAGCGAAAGATCGAGGGCGGCGAGTACGTCGCCGAGACCTCGACCCAGGTCGCGACGGGCGAGCTCGACCGGACGAAGAGCCCGGATGTCGACACCGCCGTCCCGGCCGAGCGACTGCGCTCGCTGAACGAGGCCCTTCTGAACGTCCCGGAGAGCTTCACCATTCACCGCAAGCTCCGTAAGCCGCTGAACCGGCGGGTTGAGGCGCTCACCGACGGCGGAATCGAGTTCGGCCACGCCGAGGCCCTCGCCTTCGCATCCCTTTTGACGGAGGGCATGCACATCCGGTTGACGGGGCAGGACACGATCCGCGGGACGTTCTCCCATCGGCATCTCGCCTACTGGGACGAGAAGACCGGGCTCAAGTACGTCCCGATCCAGAACCTCCCGGACGCCGAGGCGCCGTTCGAGCTCTACAACAGCCCCCTCTCGGAGGCCGGCTGCCTCGGATTCGAGTACGGCTACTCGGCCGCCTCGCCCGACAGCCTGGTCCTGTGGGAGGCGCAGTTCGGCGACTTCTCGAACGCCGCCCAGGTGATCATCGACAGCTTCATCGTCTCTGGGGAGTCGAAGTGGGGCCAGACCACGCGGTTGACCCTGCTCCTTCCGCACGGGTACGAGGGCGGCGGACCCGAGCACTCGAGCGCTCGGATCGAGCGCTTCATCCAGCTCGCGGCCGAGGGGAACATGCGGCTCGCGAACCCCACCTCGGCGGCCCAGTACTTCCACCTGCTGCGTCGCCAGGCGCGGATCGCCAAGCCGCGGCC
>JBOGZB010000106.1:0-4009 GCA_050697175.1 Solirubrobacterales bacterium
CGTAGAGGTTGATGCTCGCCAGCCAGGCGACCATCGCGATCAGGCCCGACCGACTGGCCGGGACCTGGAAGCGGATCACGTTCGACAGCTCGGACCAGCCGGCGGCGGCGGTGCCGATCGCGATGAAGACGATCGCGATGGCGAGGGTGACGAGCGGCCCCGCGATCGCGATCTTGAACTCGGTGCCGGGGGAGTCCGAGTCGCGGCTCATCGTCGCCACCCCTCCGAACATCCACAGCGTGATGTCCGAGATCCCGATCCCTCGGCGCACCGCGACGAACGCGTGCCCGAGCTCGTGAAGCAGAATCGAGCCGAAGAACGTCAGGGCGCTGATCACGGCCAGCAGGTACGGCTGGGCGGAGTTGCTCGGCACGCCGAGCACGTCTGCGTAGAAGCCCGACATCCCGATGATGATCAAGAACAGGACGAAGAACCACGAGTAGTCGACCCCGATCCGGATTCCGCGGACGTGAAACAGGGTCAATGCGCCTCTGGTCGGCATGCCGTCAATCTTAGGTCGCCCGGCCGGATTCCCCGGGCTCGGGCGGCTGAGCGCGGCTCGGTAGGTTTCCGCCGACGTGGCAAGCGAGGCGACCAGGGCGACAACCGAGGGGGCGGGGCACCTGGACACCGCCTGGCTGCGCGGCCTGGTCGAGACCCTGGCGTCGATCCACCGGCCGAGCGCGTCGCTGGGTGAGAGGCGGGCGGCCGAGTGGCTGGCGGAGCGCCTTCGAGAGCTGGGAGCCCGGACCGAGATCGAGCCCGAGGACGCCCATGGGACCTACTGGTGGCCGCTCGGGATCGCGACCGCGGCGGGAGTGGGCGCCGGGGCCCTGGCGTTGTCGGGGTGGCGCCGCACGGGCGCCGCCATTGCGGCGACGGCTGCGGCCGCGATCGCCGACGACCTGCCTCCGGGCGGCCGCCGCCTCAGAAAGCTCCTTCGGCGGCGAAAGGCCTTCAACGTGGTCAGCGAGGTCGGCCCTGCCGGCGCCGAGCGCACCGTGGTGCTGGTCGCCCACCACGACGCCGCGCACTCGGGGCTGCTCTTCCACCCCGCGATCCCCGAGCTGGCCGACCGGGTCGGGTTCATCGACCGAGCCGATACGAGCCCGGCTCTGATGGCACCGGTGATCGGCGGCCCCGCGGCGGTGGCCGCCGGCGCGCTCAGCGGACGGCGCTGGCTCACCCGGCTCGGGATGGCGCTGTCGCTGGGATCGGCCGCCGCGTTCGCCGACATCGGATCGCGCGACGCGGTTCCCGGGGCCAACGACAACGCGACCGGCGTCGCGGTGCTCGTCGCGATCGCCCGGGCGCTGGCCGAACGGCCGACCGGCGACGTGAAGGTGATGCTCGTCTCGACATCCGAGGAGGCGCTATGCGAGGGGATGCAGCTGTTCGCCGAGCGCCACTTCGGCGCGCTGCCCCGCGAGAGCACCTTCGTGATGGCCCTCGACACGCTCGGCTCGCCCCACCTGCTGGCGCTGCGGGGCGAGGGGATGTTCCGGATGCGCGAGTACCCGCCGCGCTCGCTGGCGCTGATCGACGGGGTCGCCGGGGAGCTGGGGATCGACCTGTTCCCCAACCTCCGGCTTCGAAACGCCACCGATGGGGTGATCCCGCTGGCCGCCGGCTACGAGTGCGCCTCGCTGTGTTCCTGCACGGACTTGAAGCAGCCCTCCAACTACCACTGGCCGACCGACGTCCCCGAGAACGTCGACTACGAGACGGTCGCCGACGCCGTACGCCTCACCGAGGCCGTGGTCCGCCGCCTCGACGAGCGCTGGCTCTAGATCCCGACCGCGTGCCGCTCGATGATCCGGCCGAAATCGGTGCCCGCGGGCAGGGTGCCGAAGGCGCGCCCCCAGTCGCCGTCCAGGCGCGAGGCGCAGAAAGCGTCGGCGACCGCAGGATCGCCGAAGCGGACCAGCAGCGAGGCCTGCAGCGCCAGCGCCATCCGCTCGACCAGTCCGCGGGCGCGGGTCTCCAGTGTCTCGGGATCAGAGGTCAGGTCGTCGCGGAGGCGACGCCCGAACTCGTCGAGCCGGGGCTCGGTCACCGCTCCCTCGCCGATCTCGTTCGCGAACGCCTCGACGGCCTGGGGGTCGCGCGCCATCGCCCGCAGCACGTCGAGGCACTGGACGTTGCCCGATCCCTCCCAGATCGAGGCCAGCGGGCTCTCGCGAAACAGGCGCGGCATCCCGGACTCCTCGATGTAGCCGTTGCCTCCCAGGCACTCGAGCGCCTCGACCGCGTGGACCGGGGCGCGCTTGCATCCCCAGTACTTGAGGACCGGGGTGGACAGCCGGCGAAGCTCCACGGCCTGCTCGTCGCCGGCGTGCGCCTCGTCGAAGGCGCGCGCCAGCCACATGGCGCCGATCGTCGCGGCCTCGGACTCGATCGCCAGGTCGGCGAGCACGTTTCGCATCAGCGGCTGATCGACCAGCCGCTTGCCGAACGCCGAGCGATGGGTGGCGTGGTGGATCGCCATCGCGGTTCCCCACCGGTACCCGGCGCTGACCCCGATCACGCAGTCGAGCCGGGTGTGGTTGACCATCTCGATGATCGTCGGGACGCCGCGGCCCTCCTCGCCGACCATCCGCGCCCAGGCGCCCCGGAACTCGACCTCGCTCGAGGCGTTCGACCGGTTCCCGAGCTTGTCCTTGAGCCGCTGGATGTGAAAGCGGTTTCGCTCGCCGGCGGAATCGAAGCGCGGCATCAGGAAGCACGAGAGTCCCCCGTCGGCCTGCGCGAGGACCAGGAACGCGTCGCACATCGGCGCCGGGCAGAACCACTTGTGGCCGGTCAGCTCGTACTCGGCTCCCGCGCCGCCGCCGTTCACGGGGCGGGCGATGGTCGTGTTGGCGCGCACATCGGAGCCGCCCTGCTTCTCGGTCATCGCCATCCCGCACAGTGCGCCCCCCTTGTCGGGCGCGGGCACCAGTCGCTCGCCGTCGTAGGACAGCGAGAGGAAGCGTGGCTCCCACTCCTCGGCCAGCTCCGGCTGCGTTCGGATCGCCGGGATCGCCGAGTAGGTCATCGAGATCGGGCAGCCGACCCCGGCCTCGACCTGCGAGAGGAGGACGAACTTCGCGGCCCGGGCCACGTGGGCGCCGGGGCGGGGATCGCGCCAGGGCGACGCGTGGAGCCCCTGCGAGATCCCGAGATCCATCAGCTCGTGCCAGGCGGGATGGAACTCGACCTCGTCGATCCGGTTGCCGAACCGGTCGTGGGTCCGAAGCCGGGGCGGGTGCTGATTCGCCTCGACCCCGTTCGCGATCACGTCGGGGCGGCCGCAGATCGCGCCCAGCTCGCGCGCCTCGTCCTCGGCCCACTCGGCGCCCTCTCGGCGCATCGCCTCGACGAGGGTCCTGTCGCGTTCGAAGAGGTTGTAGCCCTCGAGCGGCGGGGCCTGGTTGAACACCTCGTGCGTCGTGGCCGGCGAGCGTTCCTCAAGCTTCGACATTTGCGAGCTCCCTTTCGGTAACCGAGCGAATACAGAAGTCTCTCAAGGAGCCGATCACGGCCTCGTCATCGGCGCCCGCGGCGGTGGGGGACACGGGGCCGACCAGCGCCTCGCCGATCGCGCCGACCAGCGCCGCCCCGCTCACCTGCGGGTCCTGTGCCGGCAGCTCTCCCGACTCGACCCCCGCCGCGATCACGCCGGCGAACACGTCCCGATAGGCGCGGCGGAAGACCAGCCGCTCGGCCTCGACCGTGGGGTCGACCGGCTCGGCGATCAGGGCCCAGGCGAGGCGATGGCCGCGCAGCGCGCGCCGCGCGAAGGTCTCGACGGCGATCGCGATCCGCTCCGCCGCCGACTCACCTGAGTCGCGGGCCGCCGCCGCGACGGCGTCGACCTCGTGCTGGGAGGCCTCCCGGAAGACCTGGGCGAACAGGTCGGACTTGGAGGGGAAGTGGCGGTAGACGGTGCCGACGGCGATGCCCGCGCGATCGGCGACGGCGGCGATCGGCGCGGCGATGTAGCCGCCCTCGGCAATCAGCTCGTGCG
>JBOGZB010000107.1:0-7532 GCA_050697175.1 Solirubrobacterales bacterium
GGCAACCGCTGGCTGCGGCGCGTGTGCAGCAGAACCGAGTCGAGCGCGGCGCCGAAGACGTCGTTCTGGCGCTGGTCGAAGGCACCGTTTCCGACCCGCACGGGGCTGGCCCCCGCATAGCCGGAGAGGTCGTCGCGGGTCGACTCGGTCAGGTCCCGGCGTCCGTCGATCCCGTACATGATCTGAAGGCCGCCGTCCTCGTTGGCCTCGAGGTCGGCGACGAACTGCATGAACTCGTCCGCCTCCCAGTCGAGGTTCAGGAAATGGAGCGCCTGGAGGGTGAAGGTCGAGTCCCTCATCCACGTAAAGCGGTAATCCCAGTTGCGCTCGCCCCCCGGGGTCTCGGGCAGCGATGTCGTGAGCGCGGCCACGGTCGCGCCGGTCGGCATGTAGGTGAGCCCCTTGATCGCCAGCGCCGAGCGCTGGATCGGGTCGCGCCAGCGATGGTCGATCAGCCTCGCCCGGTCGAGCCAGGAGCGCCAGAAGCGCGTCGTCGCGGCGATCCGCTCGTTCGCCTCGTCGACGCTCGCGGGCGAGGTGAGTCCCTCAGCCCACGACAGCGAGCAGTACGCCTGCTCACCCTGCTTGAGGGCGTGACGGGCCCGAACCCACTCTCCCTCGATCCCGAGCGCCATGTCGGTCGCCAGGCGAAGCGTCTGCCCGGCTCCGGTGGCATCAGCCGCATGCCGCGCGCCGTCGACGAGCGACCACTCGGCGGGCACGCGTCCGTAGTCGAAGACCGGCTCGCAGACAAGCTCGACCTCGACCGTCCCGGACAGACAGAGCACCGTCCGCACGAGCATGTGGTCGCCGTCGTCGTCGACCGGCGGCCGGGTGTGGGGAGTGATCTGGTCCTCGCCATGCTGCGGCCCCAGCGTCAGCGCGTCGCGAACCAGGATCCATCCCGTCGGCGTCTTCCACGTCGTCGCGATGATGTTCGTTCCGGGCTCGTATATCCGGGCGGTCGGGACGTTGATCCCGAACGGCCCGAGCCGGAACGAGCCCGCCTGGCGGTCGAGCAGGGTGCCGAACACGCTCGGTGAGTCGAACCGGGGAACACACAGCCAGTCGATCGCGCCGTCGGGGGCCATCAGGGCCCCCGTATGGCAGTCAGACAGGAAGCCGTAGTCGGCGATCGGGGGGAAAGGCGAGGGCGCGGCGGCACTCTGCGGCATGGTGTCGGCCGCGGCCGGCGAGCTCTTCGAGCCGGTCGCCTTCGCGCCCTTCGACGAGCTCGGGCGCCTCCTCTTCGGCTGCGGGCTCACGATCGCACCCAGGGACCGTGCCAGCGGTCGTGTCCGGCGATCAACCGCTCGGCTTCCTCAGGGCCCCACGACCCCTTCGCGTAGGGATGGACCGGCGGCGGAGTGTCGAGCAGCGGCTGAAGGACTCGCCAGGTCTCCTCGACGCTGTCCTGTCGCGTGAACCGCCTGCTGTCTCCGATCATCGCCGCGTGAAGCAGCACCTCGTACGGAGTGGGGCCCTCACCCCCCTCGTCGGCGAACTCCATGTCGAGGCTGATCTGCTCGGGGTCGATCGACTCGGCGCGCTGCGCGTCGACGAGGATCCTGATTCCGGTCGAGGGGTCGAGCTTGATCACGATCTGGTCGGCGGTGGGCCGGTGCCTGCCCTGATAGCCGAGCCGGGGCGGGTGCTTGAACACCAGCCTCGCCTCGGTCTGGGTCGTCGGGAGATCCTTGCCCGTGCGGATGAAGAACGGCACCCCCTGCCAGCGCCAGTTGTCGATCTCGAGACGGAGGGCCGCGTAGGTCTCGGTCGTCGAGTCGTCGGCGACCCCGTCGATCTCGCGGTAGCCGTCGTACTGGCCGCGGACGTAGTGCGCGGGGTCAGCGTCCTGCATGGCGCCGAAGACCGCGAACATCGCGTCCTTGAGGGCGCGGGGGTGGCGGCCGGTCGGAGGCTCCATCGCGGTGGCCGCGACGACCTGCATCAGGTGGTTGACGACCACGTCGCGGAGCGCTCCGACGGGGTCGTAGAAGTGGCCGCGGTCCTCGACCCCGAAGCTCTCGGCCATCGTGATCTGGACCGAGGAGACGTAGTTGCGGTTCCAGACCGGGTCGAAGATCGTGTTCGCGAACCGAAGGAACAGCGCCTCGACGATGCCCATCTTGCCGAGAAAGTGGTCGATCCGGTAGATCTGCGACTCCTCCAGGTGCTCGTGGACCTCCTCGTTGAGCGCGCGGGCGGACTCGAGGTCGTTTCCGAACGGCTTCTCGATCACGACGCGTGCCGCTCTCGTCAGCCCCACCTTCGCCAGGCCTTCGATCACCGTCCCGAACAGGAACGGCGGGATCTCGAGGTAGAAGACCGGGCTCGAGGCGTCGCCGACCGCCGACGCGACGCGCTTGAAGGTCTCGGCGTCCGAGAAGTCACCGGCGACGTAGGAGAGGCGATCGGCGAAGCGGGCGAAGACCTCGTCGTCGATCGCCTCGCCGCAGTTGACGATCGCCTCGCGGGCGTGCTCACGCAGATCGTCCACCGACCAGTCGTCGACCGCCACGCCGACGATCGGGCAGTCGAGAAGCCCGCGCTTCTCGAGCCGGTAGAGCGAGTGGAAGGTCATCACCTTGGCCAGGTCCCCGCTGATCCCGAAGACCACGAACACGTCCGCGGGCCGCGGATCGCCTGCCCCGCCGCCGGCGGGCTCTGTGGGCGGCTTGGGCTTGGATGCGTCGGCCATCGCTTACCTCCGTGTCTCGGCGGTCCACCGGCGAACCGCCTGGATCCTCCAGGCGTGTCAGACGCTCCGCATCATCCCATCAGGGTGAGTCGGGACGCGCGCTCGTTCGCGGGCCGCCCTCGGCCAGGCAGATCGCCCGGCCCGAGCGGGTCAGGGATCCGGCGTCGGCGCTCGCGACGCCGAGTCCTCCGCCGTGGTCGATCGTGAACAGGGGCGTCACACCCTCGCCGACGAGGGCGTCCTCGGACCCCGGCGCGGGCGGCGTTTCGATCAGGCGGGCCCCGGCCTCGAAACGCCGGGTGAGCTCGGGGAAGGTCAGCTCGGCGGTGAACATGACGCCGGCTTCGGCGTTCCCGGATTCGTCGCCCCCGGCCGCGTGTCGAGCCGGGAGGCGGTACACGCGGTCGATTCCCAGCTCCTGGCGCAGCTCGAATGCGGCGAGCTCGTTGAAGTCGTCGCTCTCGGTCATCAGCAGGGCGTGGCTCACCCCTTCGAGCTCGGCCTCGCGGTCCTCGACGTCGATCGCGAGCGGCGCCCGGCGGGACTCGATCCCGATCGCCTTCGCGGCGGCCTGCTCGTCGGGCCTCGAGGTCCACATCCGCACCTCGAGGCCGGCCGCCGCGAGCGCCGCCGCGATCTCCCGGGCCCAGGCATGGCCTCCGACCACCAGCACGACGGGCGCGCCGGCGCCGGCCACGCCGAGCAGCCTCGACACCGGCTCGGCGGTCAGCCCGTAGAGGACCACCGTCCCGAAGATCGCGACGAAGGCGATCGGGAGGATCTTCTCGGCGCCGGAGACGCCCGACTGGGTCAGCTCGAGCCCGAACGCCGACGCGGTGGAGGCGGCGACGATCCCCCGTGGGGCCATCCAGGCGGCGAACGCCCGCTCGCGGATCGTCAGCTCGGATCGCCAGGTCCCGAGCGCAACCACGACGGGCCGGATCAAGAGCACCATGACCGCGATCAGGAGCAGGCCCTCGGGCAGTACGGCGCTGACCTCAGACGGCGTCACGGAGGCGGAGATCAGAACGAACAGCATCCCGATCAAGAGGCCCACGACCGTGCCGTGAAACTCGAGGATCCGCGAGACGTCGAGCTCTCGCTGGTTGGCGAGCGCCATCCCCATCACGACCGCGGCCACGAACCCCGAGTCCTCGCGAATCAGGTCTGCGGCCACCACGGCGCCGGCGACCATCATCAAGGCGGCGGCGACCGCTTGCCCCGGCGAGGTCCGCTGGAGCCCGGCGAGCAGGGCCCTGAGGATCGCCGCCCCCGCCAGTCCCACCGCCAGGCCGACACCGAGCGCGAGGGCCATCTCGCCGGGGTGGAAGGGGCGGCCCCCGACGGCGCCCTGCTGGGCGGCCTGAAAGGCGATCACCCCGAGCAGCGCGCCGATCGGGTCGATCAGCGTCCCCTCCCACTTGAGTACCGAGCGGATCCGGTCGGAGGGGCGGACGAAGGCGAGCAGCGGGAGGACGACGGTCGGCCCCGAGACGACCAGGATCGCGCCGAGGACCAGCGACACGCCCCAGTCGAGCCCGAAGATCAGCTCGACCGCGACGGTCACGCCGGCCAGGGTGAGGAGCGTGCCGACCGAGATCAGTCTCAGCACCACCGTGCGAACGCCGGCTCCGAGGTCGGCGATCCGCAGCCGCAGGCCGGCCTCGAACAGGATCAGGCCGACCCCGAGCGAGACGAGCGGTTGGAACGTGGAACCGAACAGGGCGTCGGGGTGGACGTCGTCCGTGATCGCGCCGGCCACGAAGCCGACCGGCAGCAGGAGCACGATCGCCGGGATCCGAAACCGCTCGGCGACCAGCCGAGAGGCGATCGCGAGCACGATCACCAGCCCGAGCCCCGTGAGGATGTCGTTGGTCGACATGCGGCTCGGCGGATCCTAAGCGGCCTCGGGAGGCTCTAGGGGGTTGTGATACAAGACGCTCGATGGATCGAACGCTCGCGGAGCGCAACGTGAGGGCGGGGCTGGTCGCGGCTGGGCTCGCCCTGCTCTTCTTCGGGCTCAGCTTCTTCGTCGCCGTGGTCTACATCACATGAGCGACGCCCGCCGACCCCCCGATCCCTCCGAGCTCGTTTACGCACCGGCGCCCTCGTGGGCACCGGTGCTGGTCGCTGTGGGTCTCGCCGGCCTCCTGGTCGGCTTGTTTGCCGGCCTGCCCTACGCCGTCGCGGGAGCGGTGCTGGGGCTGCTCGCGCTCCGCTACTGGGTTCGGGGGACGAGCGACGAGATCGGTCGCCTGCCGCGGCAGCAGCGACTCAGCACTGCGGTTCTTCCGCCGACTCCGCTTCGGCGAAGCGCCTCGGGCGAGTAGCCGCAGCTAGACGGGCGTCGCCTCGGACGCCGGCGGCGTCATCCCGGAGGTCGCGCCCTCGCTGGTCCAGACGCGGACGATGTCGCGCATCGAGAGGATCCCGACCAGCTCGCCGGCATCGATCACGACGAGGTGGCGGATGTGCCGCCCGGACATCTCCATCGCGGCACGCTCCAGGCTCCAGTCGGGCGCCGCGGCGATCAGGGTGTCGCAGAGGTGGTCGCCGACCCGCTCGGAGTCCGGGTCTTCGCCGGCCCCGAGCGAGGTGAGGAGGTCGCGCTCGCTGATGATCCTCGGGCCCGGGTACTCGTCGTCGACCACGACGGCGGCTCCAACCGAGCGCTCGGTCATCAGCCTCGCGGCGTCGCGGAGCGTGTGGCTCGGGCCGACGGTCAGGACCACCCTCGACATGCCTTCACGAACTTCCATCAGCGCTCTCCTGGAGATGACCAAACGGGTTCTGACAAGTGCCTATTGAGTCAAGCGTATCCAATCGGCCGCCGATCGCCAAGCGGCCCGGTCGACCGCCGGGCGCCGTCGATAGGATTCGGCCCCTCGTGGCGAGACGGATCCTCACCCTCCCGGGACCCGGGCTGCGCACGGCGACGGCCCTCGCCGCGATCGCGATCTTCATGCTGGCGGGATGCGGGGTGTCGGAGAATGGCGACACCGACCGCGGCAGGCAGCTCTTCGTCAGCAAGTGCGGAAGCTGTCACACGCTGACCCAGGCCGGCACCCAGGGGAAGCAGGGGCCCAACCTCGACGCGGCCTTCTCGCAGGCGCGCGCGAGTGGAATGGACCCCGACACGATCGCCGGCGTGGTCAAGGCCCAGGTCGACAACCCGCGGCCCACGACGAGCAATCCGAGCACCTCGATGCCCCCCCACCTCGTGGAGGGCGATGACCTGAGCGACGTCGCCGCATACGTCTCGAAGGTGGCTGGCGTGCCCGGGATCAAGCCTCCTCCGCTCGGCGCCCCGCCGCAGATGTTCGCGAGCAACTGCGCGAGCTGTCACACGCTCAAGGCCGCGAACGCCGGGGGAACCGTCGGGCCCGACCTCGACAAGGCGCTGCCGGGCATGAGCGCTGCCGAGATCAAGCAGTCGATCATCGACCCGGCCGCGAAGATCACACCCGGTTACCCGTCGGGCGTGATGCCCGAAACCTTCGGGCAGCTGTTCCCGCCAGCCAAGCTCCAGGCGCTGGTCAAGTACCTGCAGGACAACGCCGGCAAGTAGAGCCCGGGCGGGTCGCAGGTCGGGCGTTCCGCTCGCGCCTGGCGGGCCGAGCGTCGTCTCCGGCGCGCGTGGCGGGCCGAGCGTGGCGCCTCGGACGCGCGTGGCGGATTACGACGGCACAGCCGTCGTAAGTCGCCAACCGCGGGTGGGATCAGTTGCTCGCGCCCGCTGAGCCCGCTGCGCCGGCCGCCTCGACGTCGAGGTCGACCACGACGTGGGTGATCGGCAGCGGAATCTCGTCGCGCGCCGTCGCGACCACCCCGCGCTCGAGCCACTTCGAGCGCTCCGGCGGGTGGGTGGAGATGATCACCTCGTCCGCGGGGAATGTGCGCAGCGCGTCCTCGAGCGAGGCGTTCGGCTCGTGATGATCGCCCACGTGACCCCGGGCGTTGATGCCCGCGGCCTCCATCCGTCGCAGCGACTCGTCGAGGCGTGCCTTCGCCTCGTCGACGGCCCCGTCGACGTCCGAGGTCCAGTGCTCGATCCGAGAGCCCGGCAACGCCGGAACGACGACGAGGATCTCGCTGTTCCTTCCCTTGCACCGATTCTCGATCTCGGCCAGGAGCGCGCGCCCCCCCACCGTCTCGTTGGCCAGCACCACCACGCGGTAGGTGGGATCGTCGCGGTGGGCGACCTCGGCGCGGTGTGGGATGCCACCCTGGGCGCCGCGCCACAGCAGACCGACCCCGAGCCCGACCTCGGCGGCGAGCAGCGCCGCCCCGACAGCGGGGCGGGTCAGGAGCGTCACCGCGATCACGGCGCCCGCCCCGATGCCGACGATCACCACGGCGCGAAATACGTCTCCCTCTGAGCGAAGCGGATTGTGCACCTCGGCTCCTTTCAGTCGCCCCGACGGATTATCGCGCGCCACCGGTCAGGTTCAAGCCCGGTGGCTCGCGCGTTCGGCGGTCAGCGGTCCGCTCCGGTACGCGTGACGCTTTCACCACAATGAGGGCACCGACGCCACTGTTGGGGAACGATCGCAGTCAATGCACTTATGGGTGCGTAACTGGGTGCATGACCGGGAACGCCCGGGAATGCCCGGCTTTGCGCGGGGTGCAGCGACGCCGACGGCATGGCAGGCCCGGACGCGTGGCGGGCGCTAGAGAATGTAGACGGTGGTGTAGACGACGATCCACATCACGTCGACGAAGTGCCAGTAGATGCCTGGCACTTCCACGCCGAGGTGCTTCTTGGGCTCATACGAGTAGTGGCCGCGCCAGGCGCTGACGTTGGCGATCCCGAGCAGGATCAGTCCCACGG
>JBOGZB010000108.1:0-6466 GCA_050697175.1 Solirubrobacterales bacterium
GGTTGGCGGGGCTGGGTGCGCCGCCCGCGGGCGCGCGCGCTCGACGCCCCCATGTCCTGACGCCGCCCCGATGCTCGTGCCGCCCGGCGCCGCCTGTCGACTTTCGACGGCTATGCCGGCGAAAGTCGACGCGCGCGAGGGTGGGGACTACTCCTCGTAGGGCTCGAAGTCCGTCTTGCGGGCGCCGCAGACGGGGCAGAACCAGTCGTCCGGGATCTGGTCGAACGGGGTACCCGCCGGGATTCCTCCGTCGGGGTCGCCCTCGTCAGGGTCGTAGATGAACCCGCAGGACGTGCAGATCCAGAGCTGGGCGGTCTCGGTCTCGGTCGGCATTGGCGCGGCAGCTTACCCAAGGCGCGGCCCGACTCGGGCCTCAGGGCATCCCGGTCCAGCCCGCCGCGTAGCAGGGGTTGGGCGTGCACGGATCGGTGATCCTGCCGTCGACCTTGAGGAAGTTCGCGATCTGAGCTCGGATCAGGGGTGAGCTGCGGATCACCGTGTCGTGGGGATCGACGCCGAAGCTGTCATCGGGCGCCGTGTTGGTGAACGGCGGCGGATCGGTCCCCAGGGTCTGGCTTCCATCGGTTCGCTTCGGCCCGATATCCCATACGAACATCCCGTTACCGCGCGACGCCGGCCCCGTCAGGGGGCCAAGCGTCCGAATGCCCTGGAAGTTGGAGGCCCCGGCGCTGGGAATCCGGCTCGCGTCCAGCGCGGGCCTTCGAAGCGGCGTGCCGATCGTCCGGGCCTCGACCTCGGTCGCCACGTTCGCGACCTGGTGGTCGCCGAACGCCATCTCGATCAGCACGTGGTGGGCGGGCGTGTCGGGCAGCGGGTCGCCGGTCATGTGGGCCGCATAGCCGTTCGGCTCGCCGCGGTCCCACATCATCTGGATCATCGACAGAAGGAGCGGGCGCTCGCCCTCGACCGGGTACGACGGGTAGAGGATCTGCGCGTAGTCGCCGAAATCGACGCTGCGGGTCAGCAGGGTCGAGTAGTTCATCCCCGGGACGTAGAGGACCGAGCGCGTGAAGTCGGGCGACAGGGCGGTCAGCGCTCCGCCGGCGATCCCGCCCTGGCTGTTGCCGTAGTAGAAGAGCGCCTTGGTGTCGATCACCGACTTGCCGCCGAACTTGAACGCCGGGTCGGCGGCGAAGCCGTCGGGGTGGATCATCAGCCGCCCCAGGTACATGAAGTCGAGAAACCCCTGCTGGAGGCGATCCGGGAGCGCCGGGAACTTCGACAGGTCGGCGAGAGCCGGGACCGCCTCGGGGAACACGTCCTCCTCGGCCATCCCGATGAAGTCGGTCGCGCAGGTCATCACCCCGTGGTCGTTTCCGAGCTCGCGGACGTTCTGGGTGTGGACCTCGTCAGCGCTCCCGAACAGACCGTGGCCGTAAAGCGAGGGACGGACCCGGTGGGCCACGGTCAGCCCGCCCGACCCGTCGTCGGTGACCGCCGAGCGCGGGATGTTGCAGGTGAAGTTGGCGGTGATCATGTTTCCGGGGATCCGCTTCGGGAGCCCGTTGGGCCCGAGGTCGAAGCGAGAGCCCGAGGGGCATCCGACCTTGTTCAGGTAGCACGGCACCTTGAACGTGCCGCTCACCTCGCGGACGTTCTCGACCCCGTGGTCGTCGGTCGGCTGGAGGTTCTTGACCTCGGTGATGTGGAACTTGGGGGCCCGGCCGGCGACCTTCCGATCGGCGAGGTTGTGGTCGCCGAGCTGGGCAAAGGCATCGTTGCGGATCGACAGCATGCGGTCGGAGATGTTGCGCTCGCTCGCCACGGTGAAGTCCCAGGCCAGGTAGAGGTCGTTCCTGGCGATCCCGGCCCCATGGAGCGTCTTGAAGATCTGCTCGAAGTGGGCGCGCCGCTTCTCGACCACCGGGGCGCCGGTGTGGATCCGGTCCCGGTAGAGCTTGAATCCCTCCGGCGCCGGGATCGTCGTGCCGTCGGCGCGCTTCAGGTTCCGAAGGGCGACGATGTATCGGTGGCCCTCCTTCAGGTTGCGGCCAGGGCGAATGATCAGATCGGTCTGGTCGGGGCTCGAAGCCAAAGAGTCGAGCTCCGACCAGATCATCTGCCGCTTTCCGGTCTTGGCGTCGATCAGGACGATCGGCGCCGACGGCTTGAACGCGCGGGCCATGTCGTTGATGGGCACCGCTCCGGTCTGCTGGAAGGCGGCGGGGGTGTCGAGCCCGGGGACTCGCAGGACGATCATCGAGCCCGGGCTGAATCCGTCGCTCGTGTTGATCTCGGACGGGTCGATGTGGACCGCGTTGCTGTTCTGCGGGGTCGAGGCGCGCTTGACGTTGACGCGCCGTCCCGTGTCGGTCTTCGGATCGCCAACCGTGTAGTAGTCGTTCGGCCAGGGGAAGAGGCACTCCGTCCCCTGGGCCGCGATGAAGTCGCACCGGTTCGCGTTCGCGAGGTCCACCTTGGAGAGCTGCGATGCGCCCGCGGTGCGTGCCGCGGCCAGGCGGGGCATCGCGAGCACGACCAAGACGAGCGCGGCGGTCACCGCCGTGACCACGACGTGGGGCCGATACGGCCCCTGCGACGCCTTGCGGTGGGCACCTCCCTGCACAGCACCCACACCGTATCCGAAATCGGCTCCGCGGCGGCGGGAAAACACTCCTGCCGGCACGCCACAGCCGCTTGATCTAGGTTCTACGCGATGGCGCCCACAACCCCCCGGCCGGCCGCCTCCGTGATCCTGATGCGACGCGGCGGCCGCCATCGCGACCGGGGCGTCGAGGTGCTCCTGGTGCAGCGAAGCCCGGAGTCGAGCTTCATGCCCGGCGTGTGGGTCTTCCCGGGCGGCGGCGTCGACCCCGGCGACCCCGGCGACGAAGAGGAATCCCACCGGGCGTGCGCGGTGCGCGAGCTCCGGGAGGAGGCCGGCATCGAGCTCGAAGCGGGCCCGGGCCTCGTCGCATGGTCGCGATGGATAACGCCCGAGATGGTCCCGGTTCGCTTCGACACCCGCTTCTACGTCGCGCTGGCGCCCGCCCACTCCCCGCCTCAACCGGATGGTGCCGAGACGACGGACGCGTCGTGGGAATCGCCGCGGGGCGCCCTCGAGCGCCACGCGGCCGGCGACCTGAAGCTCGTTTTTCCGACCATCAAGCACCTCGAGTCGCTGCTCCCCTACGAGAACGCCGAGGCGGTCCTCGTCGCCGCCCGCGAGCGGGTCGTCGAGCCGATCCTCCCGCGGGTCGTCGAGCACGATGGCGAGCAACGGGTCGTGCTCCCGGGGGATCCGGGCTACCCGACCAGCCAGGCGCCGTGACGGCGAGCCTCCCCCCCGAGGCGCGCGAGGCGTTCGGGCGCTTCATCACCTGCGAGTACGCGACCATCGACGCGGCGGGACAGCCGATCGTCTGGCCCGTAACCCCCTACTACCGAGACGGGGACGCGACGGTCGACATCACGACCGGCCTCGGATACCCGAAGAAGGCCAACGACGCGCGTCGCAATCCGAAGGTCGCGCTGCTCTTCTCAGACCCCACCGGCTCGGGCATCACGAGCGGTGTCCAGGTGCTCGTCTGCGGGACCGCCGACGTCGACGACCGCGACCTCGCCGCCAACCGCGAGCGCTACTGGCACGAGTCGTGGGAGAAGCTCCCGGGGACCCGAAAGCTCCACCCCCCGAAGGCGATCCGCGGGATGCTGGGCTGGTACTACACGCGGATCTACGTCCACGTGCGGCCCGAGCGAGTCTTCGTGTGGCCCGCCGGCGACGTCGGCCGGCCGCCCGAGTGCCACGGAGCCCAGACGGAGGAGCCGCGCTCCGGCCACAGCGAGGAGCCGGCGCGGGCCCCTGCTGCATCCGCGGGCGACGCGGTCCCCTGGGACGAGCGGCGCGAGCTCCGGGCGCGTCGGGCCCGCGACGCGTAACCGGCAGCGCGGCGGCTCAGCGATCGGGGAAGGGCTCCATGCCGGCGTGCCAGGGCCCGGCCGGATAGGTGTGGACGCCCGACTCCTCGACCTCCTTGCGGACCCTCTTGAAGAGCTCGCCGCCGTTGTCGAGGGCCGCCTCGAGCTGCTCCGGGGTGCGATCGCCGAGCCGCCACAGGAACCAGAGCTGCTGCTCGGAGACGCCGAAGTCGATCTCGTTGTCGATCGTCGTCACCCACTCCAGGAAGCCGGGGCTGAACGTCTCGCGGAGCGCCACGGGGTCGTACTCGCTGGGGACGGTCGCAAGGAAGCGCTTGTTGAAGTCGATGCTCTCGAACTCGACCTTGCGACGCGAAGCGCGCTGCATGACGAGCTCGCCCGGCCGTCGCTCGATCGACTCGACGTTGAACGGCGGCATCACCTTGGCGAGGTCCGGCACCTGGGACTTGGCGAGCACGGCGCGGGGGAGGATCGCCTTGGAGAACAGCCCGCCCTCGGCGTCCTCGTCGGCGTCGCACGAGGCGCCCCAGAAGCCGGGGGCGAGCTCACCGGTCAGCCGGTTCGTCCCTCCGGGGCACAGCGCCACCGGCCCCCCGACCGGATTGATGCCCCCCACGGCGTCGTAGGTCAAGCCGCGCTTCGCGGCGGCCCCCTTGACGATCTCGGCCCACGCCTCTGCGTCCTGCTTGGCGCTCACGCCGACGAATCCTATGCGGGAAGACCCCGGAGCTGGCATATGCTGGCGACATGTCCGTCGCGCCGCCGGGCGGCTATGACTACGACTGGCTGGTGATCGGCTCCGGGTTCGGCGGCAGTGTGTCCGCGCTTCGCCTCGCCGAGAAGGGCCATCGGGTGGCGGTGCTGGAGTGCGGGAAGCGGTTCCGCGACCAGGACTTCGCGCGGACCGCGTGGAACCTGCGGCGCTACCTGTGGATGCCCCGGCTCGGGCTTCGCGGGATCTTCCGCATGACCCTGTTCAAGGACGTGTTCATCGTCTCGGGCTCCGGCGTGGGCGGAGGCAGCCTCGGGTACGCGAACACGCTGTACCGCGCCCGGCCGGACTTCTTCTCGGATCCCCAGTGGAAGGGGCTCGCCGACTGGGAGGACGAGCTTCGCCCGCACTACGACACCGCGGAACGAATGCTGGGCGTGACCGACTTCGAGGGGATGACCCCCGCGGACGAGCTGCTCAAGGAGTACGGCGGCGAAATCGGGGTCGGCGACACGTTCGACCACACGCGGGTCGGGGTCTTCTTCGGCGAGCCCGGTGTGGAGGTCGACGACCCCTACTTCGGCGGACAGGGGCCTCGACGGGGTGGCTGCGTGCGGTGCGGGAGCTGCATGGTCGGGTGCCGCCACGGAGCCAAGAACACGCTGGTCAAGAACTACCTGTGGTTCGCCGAGCGGCTCGGGGCTCGGATCCTGGCCGAGCGCCAGGCGATCGAGATCCGACCGCTCGGGAAGCCGGACGGGTCCGACGGTTACGCCGTCGCCACCGAGCACCCGGGCGCCTGGGTGCGACGGCGAAAGCGCACCTTCACGGCCCGCGGCGTAGTCGTCGCGGCCGGCCCGCTGGGCACCAACCGGCTGCTCGCCGAGTGCCGCCACTCGGGCGCTCTGCCCCGGCTCTCGGAGCGCCTGGGCCATGTCGTGCGGACCAACTCCGAATCGATTCAGGCGGTGACCGCACTCGACGACAGCCGCGACTTCTCGCGCTCGGTCGCGATCACGTCGAGCATCTACCCCGACCCCGAGACCCACATCGAGGTGGTGACCTACGGTCGCGCCGGGGACGCGATCAGCCGCCTGTTCACGACGATGACCGGCAGCGGCACCCGGGTGACCCGTCCGCTCAAGTGGATCGCCGCGATGCTCGCCCATCCGCTCAGGACGCTGAGGCTCCTGTGGCCCGCCCGGTGGTCGCGCCGCACCGTGATCCTGCTCGTCATGCAGTCGCTCGACTCGGCGATGCGCCTTCGCTCCCGCCCGGCGCGGCTCGGCCGAGGGGTAAGGCTCCAGACCGAGCAGGACCCGGAGCGGCCCAACCCGACCTTCATCCCCGCCGCCGAGCAGGCTGCACGATGGTTCGCGGCCCGGACGGGGGGCGTGCCGCAGAGCGGGCTCACCGAGTCAACGCTCAACATCCCGACTACCGCGCACATCCTGGGCGGCGCGGTGATCGGGAGCGGGCCCGAGAGCGGCGTGGTCGACGCGCGCAACCGGGCCTTCGGCTATCGGAATCTCCTGGTCTGCGACGGCGCGGCGGTGCCCGCCAACCCCGGGGTCAACCCGAGCCTGACGATCACCGCCCTCGCCGAGCGGGCGATGGCCTTCGTGCCTGACGCTCAGCCGGCCGAGCCGAACCGCGAGGCGACCTCAGACCAGTTGACGACGTTCCACCAGGCATCGATGTAGTCGGGGCGCTTGTTCTGGTACTTCAGGTAGTAGGCGTGCTCCCACACATCGTTGCCCAGAATCGGGTACTTGCCCTGGAGCAGCGGACTGTCCTGATTCGGCGTCGTGGTGATGGCGAGCTTGCCGCTTTCCCAAACCACCCATCCCCAGC
>JBOGZB010000109.1:0-1754 GCA_050697175.1 Solirubrobacterales bacterium
CTTGTACTCGAGGCGATCAAACAGGGCGCCGACGGTCTGGCGATGGCCGGCGGAGACGGCTCACAGGCGATCGTCGCCGCCCTCGCAGCGGACCACAATCTCCCGTACGCGTGCATCCCGGCCGGGACCCGCAACCACTTCGCCCTCGACCTCGGGGTGGATCGCGACGACGTGGTCGGAGCGCTCGACGCGTTCGTCGGAGGCGGCGAGCGCCGGGTGGATCTCGCCGAGGTCAACGGGCGGGTGTTCGTCAACAACGTCTCGCTCGGCGTCTACGCCGAGGCGGTCCAGCGCGACGGCTACCGCGAGGCGAAGCTGAAGACGATCCTCGACACGCTGCCCGCCGTGCTGGGGCCCGAAGGCGACGGCGTCGACCTGCGATGGAGGGGGCCCGCCGGCGAGCCGCAATCGGGCGGCGCGGCGATCCTGGTCTCCAACAACGTCTACCGATTGGGCCACGCCGTTGGCTCGGGGACCCGGCCGAGGATCGACGACGGGTTGCTCGGCGTGACCGTCGTCGCGGCGCCGGGAGACACTCAGGCGGGAGGTGCGTCACGCCGGCCGTGGCAGCAGTGGTCCTCGCCGGGGTTCGAGGTGGCAGCCGACGGCCCGATCCCCGCCGGCGTCGACGGCGAGGCGCTCGTGCTCGACGCCCCGCTTCGGTTCGTGATCAGGCCCGGCGTCCTGCGGGTGCGGATCGCCCGTGCGCACCCGGGCTGCTCGCCTTCGGCCGCGGCCCCGGACGGGTTCTGGGACGGCGCCCGGTCGCTGACGCGCCTGGCCGCCGGTCGACGAGGGCCGCGTCCCGACCGGCCTCGGACCCGAGGTGAGAGCTAGAAGCGGGGCCTGTGGCGGGTCGCGTAGGACTGGGAGCTTTCCCATCCCATGCCGCGGGCCCATCCGGGGCCGCTGCCGCTGGTGTCGGCGGTGTCGAAGCGCAGCCCGGCGACGGTCATGAAGGCGTGCCCGGAGTTCGCGTAGACCGAGATCCACTTGCCCTTGCCCCTGCGTCCCCAGCGGGCGAGGCTGGGCGGGGGCATCGCCTGGCTGATCAGGTGGCCGCCGTGAAGCGCATAGCTGACGGAGCTCGAGCAGTCGTAGCAGGACGACCTCCAGCTCGAGTAGCCGCCGCCGTTGCAGTATCCGTGGCCCTTGGCGATCCTGTTCGCGGCGGCGATCACACCCTTCACCGCGCGCGGCGCCGAGCGTGGAGCGATCGCCTTGCGGTGGCGGAGCTTCGCCTTTGAGCCCTTGACGGTGGGCGCCGGGGTGCCGGTGCCGCCGCTCCCCGCCCAGGCGGTGGCGCCGCCGATCGACACCAGGATCGCGAGGCAAGCGAGCACCAAGGCGCCGACCAGCCGCACAGACGTCATTCCAAGCGGGTTCGAGAACATCGGTCGGTCTCCTTCGTCGGCGCGCGGGTTGGCTGGCGGGCGAAAGTCCGGGAGCCTGGGCTCCCTCCGAGTCGGGCGGGCCGGCCCCGTCGCGGGGCCCCGCGCCTCGCCATTGCGTTGCGAGACCCGGGTGAATGCGAAGCCCGAGGGCGCGAGGGTAGCGAACCCGGCGGCAGCAGGCAACGGCCATCCGACCGGCCGGGCTGCCCACGGGGGCTCGGCGACCCGTCACCCGCCCCTCGGCTCACCCGTTGTAAATCACCATCGCCGACCCGAAGATCAGGCAGTAGACGGCGAAGGGCGTCAGGGTCCTCGTCTTGAAGTAGCCGACCAGGAACTTGACCGTGAAGTACGCCGCGA
>JBOGZB010000110.1:0-2665 GCA_050697175.1 Solirubrobacterales bacterium
CACCCCTACGACCAGATGGACATGCTGCTGTGGGGGCACACCAACGAGATCGCACCGGCGGACCTCGCTGAGCAGGTCGGCCTCGAGGTCGCCGACGTCGAGGCCGGCTACCGCGAGATCGATCGAAAGCGGGTCGCCACCGAGTACCTCCACGCTTCGGCCGTCCTTCTCGACTCGACCGACTGAACGTGTGCGGGATCGCCGGCATCGTGCGGCCCCGGGAGGGGCAACCGGTCACCGAGGCGGCGCTTCTGAGGATGGCGCGGGCGATCCGCCACCGCGGGCCCGACGGCTACGGGCTGGCGCTCGACGCGGGGGCCGGGCTCGTCTCGACCCGCCTCGCGATCGTCGACCTGCCGTGCGGGTGGCAGCCGCTCGACTCGGGCCAACGAGGCGATCTGCTGGTCTACAACGGCGAGGTCTACAACCACATCGAGCTCCGCGAGGAGCTCCGGGCCGCGGGCGAGTCGTTTTCGACGACCAGCGACACCGAGGTCGTCCAGCGTCTACTCCAGCGTGAGGGCCACCGAGCGCTCGACCGCTTCAACGGCCAGTTCGCGCTCGCCTGGTGGCAGCCGGACCGGCGCAGGCTGACGCTGGTCCGTGACCGGTTCGGGGTCAGGCCGCTCCACTACGCGCTGCTGGGCGACGGCTCGCTCGTCTTCGGGTCCGAGGCCAAGGCCTTGTTCGCGTCGGGCGAGGTCAGCGCGCGACCCGACCTAGCAGGCCTCGACGAGGTGTTCACCCTCTGGGGCGCCAGGCCCAGGAGGACCGCGTTTCTCGGCGTCGATCAGCTCCCTCCCGGCGGCCTCCTGGTCTGGGAGCGCGGCCGGATCGTCGAGCAGCGCCGCTGGTGGGAGCCGGACTACGGCGCCTCCGATCCGCCGAGCGCCGACCTCCGCGAGCTGCTCGGCGACAGCGTCAGCCTTCGGCTCCGAGCCGACGTCCCGGTCGGCGCCTATCTGTCCGGGGGCCTCGACTCGAGCCTGATCAGCGCCCTCGCACAGATCGAGAAGCAGGGCGAGCTTCGCACCTTCTCGATCGCCTTCAAGGATCCGCAATACGACGAGCGCGCCCACCAGGAGGCGGTCGCAAGGGCGCTCGGCACGAGTCACCACGTGGTCGAAGCCGGGCCGGGAGAGATAGCGCGGGCGCTGCCGGCGGTGCTTCGCCACACCGAGACCCCGCTTGTCCGCACCGCCCCCGTCCCTCTCTACCTGCTCGCCGAGCAGGTCCGCGCCCACGACCTCACCGTGGTGATCACCGGTGAAGGCGCCGATGAGCTGTTCTGGGGCTACGACCTGTTCAAGGAGGTCGTCGTTCGCGAGCTCAGCCGGACCGAGCCGGAGCGGGCCAAGGCGATGCTCGAGGAGTTCTATCCCTACCTGGGTGGCGGCGGCGCCCGCCGCGGCCCCGCCTTCACGCGCTTCCTGCTCGAGACCGGCTCGCCCGACGACCCGCTCGGCTCGCACCTGACCCGCGCCGAGGCGACCGCGACGGTGAAGGCCTTCTACCGGCCCGAGGTCGCCGAGGAGATCGGCGAGGGCGCCTCGCTGGGCAGGCTCCGCGACGACCTGCCCGCGGAGTTCGGCGATCTGAGCACGCTCGAGCGCGCCGCCTGGCTCGAGGTCGCGACGCTGCTCGAGCCCTATCTGCTCGCGGCTCAGGGCGACCGGGTCGCGATGGCGCACGGGGTAGAGGGGCGGTTTCCGTTTCTCGACGATCGCGTGTTCGACTACTCCACCGAGCTTCCGGCAGAGCGAAAGCTCGAGGGGATGCGCGACAAGGTCGCGCTTCGCGACGTCGCCGCCGACCTGCTCCCCGAGGAGATCGTGGCCCGCCCCAAACAGCCCTACCGGGCGCCCGAGGTCGTCCCCTTCTTCGGCTCCGAGGCCCCCGAATGGGTCGAGGAGGCGATGTCGCCCGCCGCGCTCGCCGAGACCGGGATATGGGACGCGGGCCGGGTCGCCGGGCTGCTTCAGCGATGCCGCGCGGGCCGGGCGACCGGGATCCGCGAGGGGATGGCGCTGGTCGGGATCCTCTCGACCCAGCTATGGCACGAGGAGTTCTGCGGGGCGGGGGCCGGCGCGTATCCCGCCGAGACCGCGGAGCCACATGTAAGAATCGACCGCTCCGCGCCGAGCAAGGCGGGGGAGGCTGCATGACCAACGGCGACAACGACATCCGAACCGAGATGCGGGGGTTCATCGAGGAGAACTTCCTCTATCTGCGCCCCGACGTCGAGCTCGCCGACGGAGACGACTTCCTCGCCCTCGGGATCATCGACTCGCTCGGGTTCGTCGAACTGGTCGAGGAGGTGCAGTCCCGCTACTCGGTGGCGATCGACGACGTCGAGATCACCGAGGAGAACTTCGGATCGATCGACGCGATCACCGGGTTCGTCGAGCGAAAACGTGCCGCGGCGTGAGCATCCGGACGATCGTCGATGACCTGAGCTCGGCCGCCGAACGCGACCCCGACCAGGTGGCGGTGATCGCGGACGAGCGCGAGCTGTCCTACGGCGAGCTCGACCGGCTCGCGGGGGGGTTCGCGGCGGGCCTCGCCGAGCTCGGGGTGCGGCGCGGCGACCGGGTCGCCGTCCTGCTGCCGAACGAGATCGACGCCGCGGTGGCGATCGAGGGGACCTGGCGGGCGGGGGCGGCGC
>JBOGZB010000111.1:0-9396 GCA_050697175.1 Solirubrobacterales bacterium
GGGGGCCGGCGACCGGGTGGGTCAGCCCGGCGCTCAGCGAGGAGTTTCCGGGGCTCGGCCTTCGCTACCACCTGATCGAGCACGGCTCGAGCCGGACCCCCAAGGCGGTCAAGGATCGGCTGGCCCGCATGTCGGATCGCTTCTCGGGCCCTCAGGCGATCAACCTGCGCCACCAGCCGATCCCCTGGGCGTACCGGGTCTTCTACAGGCACATCGGCCTGGATCCCGATCAGCAGCCGACACCGGTGGAGGCGGTGGCCCTGGAGCGGATCAAGCGCGGAGGGTTCGTGAGCCAGAGCCTGTTGGACGACGCCCTGACGATCGGGATCATCGAGACGGGCGTGGCGCTGCGGGCCTTCGACGCCGATCGCGCCTCCGGGCCGCCCGGCATTCGACAAAGCGAGCCCGGCGAGCCGCTCGAGGGACGACCCGGCGACCTGCCGCCGGGAACGCTCGTGATCGCCGACGATTCCCGACCGCTGGCCCTCCTGTTCGGAGCGGTGGGGGCGGGCAGGGGGGTGAACCCCCGGACCAAGAGGATCCTGCTGACCGCGGTCCAGGTCCAAGGCGTCCCGCAGATCGCCGTCGAGGAGGCGATCTGGCTCACGGCCGACGTGATGCGAAGCTGATCGGGCCCAGGTGCCCCGTTGCAGCCCTTTGACCACGCGTCCGGAAGTGACCAACCCGCCCCGAGATCGGCGATTCGCGAGCGGTTGAGCCGCGTGCCCACCGGGTAGAATGGCGCGGTCGTCGATTCTGAAGGGAGGCCTCGTGGCAGACGATCTTCTGGACATCGAGGCGACGAGTCCGTCGTCCAGCGTCGAGGCCCTTGATGTCCTGTTTCGCGATCGAGCGCCGGATCGAGCCGCCGACCGGCGCGTGCGGCAGGACCTTCGCGCCCAGATCGGGCTGCTCGAGAAGCGGCTCGGCGAGCTGTTTGCCTCGGCATTCCCCCACCAGGGGATCGAGTGGTCGGTGGCGGCGGTCGGCGGCCCCCGAGTGCTTGACGTCGCGGACCTCGAACGGGTACGCGACGGGCTCGCGTCGAGGTTGCGAGACGCTCAGGCTGAGCTGGGCAGGCGAGGCGAGGCGGAGGAGGCGAATCGCGGCCTGCTGGAGGAGATGGTCACCGATCCCGACCGATACCGGTGGGTGCGGCTGTCCGCGCAGGACGTCGGTGAGACCGGCTGCCGCCACTGGCACTCCCGCCCTCGGTGGGGCATCCTCGGGATGCTGATGGGCTGGTGGCGGGTCAAGCTGTCCTCAGGCTGTCCGTTAGCCGAGGGGCGCCCGCCCCCTGAGCCGAAAGCGCCGAAAGCGCCGCTCCCCACGGTCCGCGGAACGTCCTGCTTCGCCGCGCCCTGAGAAGCCGTCGCCCCCGCCCGCAGCGCGCCGCGCCGCGGCGGCCGACGAGCGGCCACCTGCGCCCTGGGGATCGTTCCCCCTGGTCGAGCTGGTGGTGCTGTGTGGCCTGGGCCTGCTGATCGCCGGTCTGGTCGTTCAGAGTGCCGCCGGCGCGACGATGATCGCCGTCGGTCTGGCGCTGGGCGCGCTCGGGGGACTCGAGGTCTCGATCAGAGAGCACTTCGCCGGGTACCGGTCGCACACGACGCTCCTCTCCGGCGCGGTCGGGATCGCGGTCCTGATCGGCCTCGCGACCCTCGTCTCGTCGCTGTGGCTCCCGATCGCGCTCGCGCTCGCGGCAGGCGCGTTCGGGGTCAGCGCCTGGGCGCTGGGTCGAGCGTTTCGCCGCCGCTCGGGCCTGGCGTTCAAGGTCCGCTAGCTACAGCCGACCGACTGCCTTGGCCTCGAGCTCGGCCGCCAGCACGTTGCGCTGGCGCTCGGTGAGACGACCGAGCTCGCGGTTCTCGTTCATGGCGAGCGAGGAGAGGAACTTGCGCGCCCGGGTCCGGCCCCAGCGGCGCTGGCTGCGCAGAAGCTCGCCGACGGTCATCGTCTCGACCTCCCAGGGACAGGATCGGATCACGTCGACGGCGGCGAGCTCGCCTCCGAGAATGCTGCGCTTCAGGGATGCCCGCGCGAGACGGACTCGGTTTGCGTGCGCGAGCGCCTGCATGTGCTGAGGCGCAGGGACGACCGTAGATGCAGCTGGCATCGTCACTCCTCTCTGAGTGGCATCGGAAGGATTGGGGGTCCGTCTTGGGCGCTCCCGCGGGAGCGGGGCCAGAAATGCTCGAAACGAATCACTCTCCCCGTTCCGATCGCCTCCTGCCCCAGGGTGCGTCCGGCGTTGGCGGAACCTACGCGAGCCGGACGGGGGCCGTCAACTCACTACTCGCTTTTCGCCCCCCAGTCGTTCGCTAAGAGCATGCTTTTCTTGCGTCGCGAACCCTTGTTCGAAACTGGACAAGCCGAAATTACCCACTCAGGGGGATGAGAACCAGGGATTCCGAGGGGCGGGCCGGCCGCGATCGGCGGTTTCAGGCCCGCGACAGATCCGGGAAGTCGGCGATCACTCGCTCGATGATCTCCAGGGCCCGATCGAGGTGGGGGCGCTCATGGGTCGCCATCAGGCTGGTGCGAAGGAGGGCTCCGCCCGGAGGCACCGCCGGGTGCAGGGCGACGTTCGTGTAGACGCCGGCGTCGTAGAGGGCCTTCCACAGCGTCACGGCCTGCCAGTCCTCGCCGACCAGCACCGGGACCACCGGGGTGTTCGCCGCCGAGCCGTCGGGGAGCCGGCCGGGGTCGACGACTCGGAGGCCGAGCTCGGCGAACCCTCGGCGGAGGTAGTCGGAGTTGTCGAGCAGCCTCTCGAACAGCGGGCCCCCCTCGGCGCGGCAGATCCGGACCGCCTCGAGCGCCGCGCCGACCGCGGCCGGGACCGCCGATGCGGTGAACATGAAGGCCCGCGACGTGACCTTGAGGTACTCGATCACGTCCGCGGGCCCGGCGATGAACCCGCCGCACGAGGCGAGGCTCTTGGAGAAGGTCCCCATGCGAAGGTCGACCCGGTCCTCGACTCCGAGCAGCTCGCAGGCCCCGGCGCCGCGCTCCCCGAGCACCCCGACGGCGTGTGCTTCGTCGACCATCAGGCGCGCGCCGTGGCGCTCGCTCAGCTCCAGCACGTCGGCGACGGGGCAGATGTCCCCCTCCATCGAGAAGACGCCGTCGACCACGACCAGCACTCCGCCGCCGTCGGCGCTCCCGCGCTCGAGCATCCGCTCGAGCTTGTCCATCTGGTTGTGGCGGAACGGCCGCAGCTTGGCGCCCGAGAGGCGGCAGCCGTCCAGGATCGAGGCGTGGTCGCCCGAGTCGCAGATCACGGTGTCGCCCGGCCCGAGGATCGTCCCGATCGTGCCGACGTTCGCCTGATAGCCGGTCGTGAACACGAGCGAGTCCTCGGTCCGCATCCAGTCGGCGATCTCGCGCTCGAGCTCGACGTGGAGCGGGGTGGTCCCGTTCATGAACCGCGAGCCCGTCAGCGCGGTCCCGTATCGCTCCAGCGCGTCGCGCGCGGCGGCCTTGACGCGGGGATCCCCGGTCAGGCCGAGGTAGTTGTTGGAGCCGAGCATGATCTTCTCGTGCCCCTCGACCTCGACGATCGGTCCCGCCTCGGACTCGATCAGCCGGAAGTAGGGGAGGAGATCGGCCCGCTTGGCCTCCTCGAGCTGCTCCTTGCGCTCGTGAGAGCGCGCCTTCTCGAAGACGTCGACGGGGACGGGCGTCACCTCTGCCATGTGCGAAGTGTTCCATGGGCCGGGGCCGGAAGGCCGTCGGGCGCCCGGACCGATTAGCGTCCGCGCCATGAGCGAGGTCAACGTTCGGCGGGTCAGCGCGCGCCGCGACCTCGACGCGTTCATCAAGCTGCCGTTTCGCCTCCATCGCGGCACTCCGTGGGTACCGCCGCTGATCATCGAGCGCCGGGAGTTCCTCGCCCGCGACAAGAACCCGTTCTTCGGCCACGCCGAGGCCGAGTACTTCCTGGCCGAGCGCGACGGCGAGGTGGTGGGCCGGATCACCGCCCAGGTCGACGAGCGCTGGACCCAGCACAACGGCGGCAACGATGGGATGTTCGGCTTCTTCGAGTCCGACCGCCGGCCCGACACCGCGGCCGCTCTGCTCGACGCCGCGGCCGGCTGGCTTCGGGGGCGTGGCCGCGAGCGAATGCTCGGCCCGATGGACTTCACGACGAACGACGAGTGCGGGCTCCTGGTAGACGGATACGAGCTCGAGCCGTTCGTGCTCGAGCCGTGGCATCCGCCCCATTACCGGGAGCTTCTCGAGGGACTCGGGTTGACCAAGTCGATGGACCTCCTGATGTGGAAGCTCGAGCTCGGCAGCCTCAAGCAGGGCGATCGCTTCCACGACCTGATCCACCAGGCGGCCGAGGCCTCGGAGGCCGAGCACGGGGTGGTGGTTCGCCAGATGCGAAAGCGCGACCTCGAGAACGAGGTCAACCGGTTCATGGAGGTCTACAACGCCGCGTGGGACCGCAACTGGGGCTTCGTCCCTGTGACCGACGAGGAGGTCCGCTTCCAGGCCAAGAACCTGAAGCCGATCCTGGACGAGAACTGGGCGATGATCGCCGAGCGCGAGGGCGAGGTGGTCGGCGCCGCGCTGACCCTCCCGGACGTCAACCAGGTGCTGAAGCGGATGAACGGCCGACTGCTGCCGTTCGGCTGGCTGCGCTTCCTGACCGGGCGCCGCAGGATCGACCGGGTGCGGGTCTTCGCGCTGGGCGTGAAGCCCGAGTACCAGCACTTCGGGGTCGCGGCCGCGCTCTACGTCCGCCACATCGAGACCGCTGCAAGGGTGCGGCAGAAGTGGGGCGAGATGGGGTGGATCCTCGAGGTGAACGAGCCGATGAACCGCGCCATGGAGGGGATGGGCGGCGAGGTCGTGAAGAGGTATCGGATCTACGAGCGCTCGCTCCTCGCGGCATAGTCCGAGCTGTCCGCAAAGAGCGGGAACGGGTCGATTCCGGCAACGCCGGACCCCCTCGAACACGGCTGGTCTCGCCTATACACTGGCCGACATGCCCGACGAAGCGGTGCTCGAGGCCGAAGCGGTCGAGGAGGTGGGAGCGGTCGACGACCAGGAGGTCGAGGAGCCGATCCGCCTGCCGGAGCCCGCTCGCCGCGGCGAGATCGAGGCTTGGAGAGGCGAGGTCAGGGCGGCGGCGATCGCCGCCGCGGGCGGCCTCGTGGCCGGCGCCGCCACGGTGGCGGCGGTCCGCGCGGTGCGATCCGGCGGCGCGGCTCGGCGACAGCGCGGCCGTCGGCTGCTCCGCAGGCGCGACGAGCGCTCCAGCGTGATCGCCAGCCGTTCGTTCCTGGTCGACGTTCACATCCTCGGCAACGACCGCTAGCCCGTGACCTCCGGGGGCCGGCCGGCCGCCGGCGAGTCCCTCGAGGTCGAGGTCCGCCCCCCGTGGCCGTATCGGCTGCCGAGCCGCGGGGACGGCGACGCGGTGATGCGTGTGCGCCGGGGGATCGCGACGCGCCTCCTGCACGTCGACACCGAGCCGGTCATGGTGCGTGCCTGGCAGCGGCGAGACGGCCTGGTCGCCTTCCGTGCCTCGCCACAGGCGGGAGGCCCCCGGCGGCCCGGTGACCCGGCCCTGGGCAGGCGGCTCGAGCTGGCGGTCGAGCGGATGAGGTTCGCGCTCGGCGTCGACGACGACTACCGCGAGCTGTACGACGAGTTCCGGGCCGATCCAGTGCTGGGGAGGGCCATCCGGCACCATCGACGGCATCGGCCCCGGCGGCGCCCCTGGGCGTGGGAGGCCCTCGCGTGGTCGATCACCAAGCAGCTGATCGAGTCGTCGCGGGCCGCCGAGATCCAGCGTCGGATGGTCTTTCGATGGGGCCGGCGTGCCGAGCTCGACGGCGCGACTCTGCGCGATGTCCCGACCCCCGAGCTGATCGCCGGCCGCGCCCCGGCGGAGCTCGCGAGCATGGACCTCGCGCCGGCGCGATCGCTGGCGATGGTCCGCGTGGCGCGCGAGGTGGCGCGTGGCAGGGTGGACCCCGCCGATCCGGCCGGCGACGCTCGCATGCTGGGGATCCCGGAGATCGGGCCGTGGACGGTCCAGTGCCTGGGTCTGTACGGGCGCGGCGAGCCTGACTCGCTTCCCGCCGGCGACCTCGGCTACATCAAGCTGGTCGGCCACCTGGCCCGGTTGGGACGGCGCGCCACGGTCGAGGAGGTCGAGCGGTTCTTCGCCCCGTACGCGCCGTTTCGCGGGCTCGCGGGCTCCTTCGTGCTCGCCGCATACCACCGGACCGTCGCCTCGGGCCCCCCGCTTCCCCTGGCGGCCTGAGGCCTGTTCCCCCTAGGGGGCCTTTCCCGGCAGGTAGTCGTTGCTCAGCACGTCGGCCGGCGACGGCAGGGCCTTGATCACCCCGTGATCGGCGAAGAAGTGGGCGAAGCGCGTCCACTCGTGCGGGTCCATGAAGCCGAACGGCCGCTTGCCCGCGGTCGAGAAGAGAGGCAGGGTCTTTCGCATCTCGGCCGCCGTCGTCCCTCGATTCAGCCCCTTGCCGGCCGCGAGGACGGCGCTCGTCGCAGCGGCGGGGTCGGAGATCGCCGCCTGGGTGCCCCGCTCAAGCGCCGTCATGAAGAGCTGGATCTCTCGCGCCTGGCCGGCGAGCCGGTCGGAGTTCGCGACCACGACGAGCTCGTCGTAGGTCGGGATCCCGAGCTTGTCGACGGGAATCACGGTCGGGCTCTTGCCGCGCAGCTTCAGATCCACGCCTTCGATGTTCAGGAACCCGCCGAGCATCGCGTCGGCGCGTCCCGAGAGGATCGCGGGCAGGAGGCCCTGCTGGACATCGACCGTGCTGACGTCGCCCGAGCTCAACCCGTCGCGCTCCAGGATCGTCTCGAGGTAGGCCTCCTGATAGGGGATGCCCGCGGTCGCGATCGTCTTGCCGCGCAGGTCCTTGACGGTTCGAATCCCCGAGGCCTTGAGCCAGATCATCGAGGTCAGGGGCGTGGGGATAAGCGCCCCGACGGCCTTCACGGGGAGCCCCTGGTCGTGGGCGATCAGGACCTCCGGCTCGTATGAGATCGCCAGGTCCGCCCGGCCCGCCGCCACCTCCCTGATCGGCGCCGAGGGGTCGGACGGCGTCTGGACCGTGACGTCCAGCCCCGCCTGGCGGAAGTACCCTCGGTCGAGCGCCTCGATGATCGGGGCGTGGTCGGGGTTGATGTAGAAGTCGAGCGCCAGGTCGATCGGTTGAGCCTGGCCGGCGGTCGTGCTCTCGGATTTCTCGCCGCAGCCGGCGAGGAGCGCGGTCGCGCACACGGCGACCGCCACGGCTGCGGTCCGAATCGAGACGGCGGGCGACTTGGTCAAGGTTCCTCCCGGGTCGTGTCGGTCAACTGGTCCTCCGGCGCGGCCCCCACCAGGCGACGCGCCGCTCGAGCAGCTCGAGCAGCGCAAAGAGCAGGATCGCCAGCGCCGAGAGCGCCGCGACGGCGGCGAACGTCCGCGCCGTCTCGAGCTGCGCCGAGGCGGCCTGAATCAGGTGTCCGAGGCCGGAGCTCGAGCCGGCCCACTCGCCGAACACGGCGCCGATCACGGCCACTGCTACGGCGATCTTGGCTCCGCTGAAGAAGTAGGGCAGCGCCATCGGAGCCTCGACCCGGCGCAGGATCTGCCAGCGGCTCGCGTCGAGGGTGCGCATCATCTTGACCAGGTCCGGGTCCACCGAGCCCAGGCCGTCCAGCGTGTTGACGGTGATCGGGAAGAAGCAGATCAGCGCGATGATCGCGAGCTTGGGGCCGATCCCGAAGCCGAGCCAGACGACCAGAATCGGTGCGACGACGACGATCGGCACCGTCTGCGAGGCGACAAGGAGCGGATAGGCGGCCCGTCGCAGGGTGGGCGAGACGTGAAGCGCGGCCGCGAAGGCGACTCCGGCGGCGACCGACAGGGCAAAGCCCCCGAGCACCTCCTTCAGGGTCACCCACCCGTTGTCGGCGATCAGACCGCGATCGGTCCAAAGCGAGCGCGCGATCTCGCTCGGTGCTGGGACGAGGAAGGGCTCGATGTGAAGCGCATGGGCGACGACGTCGAGGCGCGCGGCGATCTCCCACGCGCCGAGCAGGACGACGAGCACCCCCAGCGGCGCCAGCCAGCGCCTCATCGGCGGGCCCCCAGCAGCGCGGTCAGGGCCCGCTCGCGCGCGGTCGTGAAGCTCGGTGAGGTGACCGCGTCGAGTCGCGGGAGGGCGCGCGGGCTGGGCGCGCCGTGCTCGGCGAGCACCCGGGCGGGGCGTGGCGACAGCACCGCAACGCGATCGGACAGGTAGAGCGCTTCCTCGACGTCGTGGGTGACCAGCATCGCCGTCCTGGATTCGGCCGCGAGCGCCTCGGCCAGCCACTCCTGCATCTCCGCGCGCGTCAGGGCGTCCAGCGACGCGAACGGCTCGTCGAGCAGCAGCACGGGCTTGTCGGCCAGCAGGGTCCGAAGGAAGGCGATCCGTTGCCTCATGCCGCCGGAGAGCTCGAACGGACGGGCGCGCTCGAATCCGGCCAGGCCGAAGCGCTCGAACAGCGGATGCGCCTCACGGCGGGCCTCCGCGCGCGACGCGCCCCGGTTGCGGAGCGCCAGCGCAGCGTTGTCGATCGCCGAAAGCCAGGGCAGCAGCAGGTCGCGCTGGGGCATGTAGGCGCACCGGGCGAGACGCCCGGCGGCCGAGCCCGCGCCACCGACTTCTATCGCCCCCGAGTCGGGAGCCAGGAGCCCGCCGATCAGCTCCAGCAGCGTGGACTTCCCGCACCCCGAGGAGCCGACCAGCCCGAGCACCTCGCCGTCGGCGACCGTCAGGTCGAGCGCGTCGATCACGCTGAGCCGGTCGAAGCCGTGGCACAGGCGCGCGACTCGGACCGCCGGCGTCCCCCGGTTGCCCGCCATGGAGCGATCGCCCGCCCCGGCCCCCTCGCCGGCGGCCCTCTGAGATTTGTGAGGCTCCACCAGGGGAGCCTCGGAAGTCGATCTCATGCTCCCTCCGCGCGCATTACCGCGACAGGTTCGAAGGGTCGGCGCCGGGTGGTCTTTGCCGAGGGCGCCATCTCAGCCCGCTGACCCGCGAGCACCCCTGTAATTCAGCCCGAGTCTACGAGAAGCGCGTCCGAGTGGGAATCCTCTCGCACAGACCGAGCCGCGCGGGCGGGCCCGAGAGGACTAGGTGCGGCGCCGCGACGTGCGGCGCCGCGTCAGAAGCTGGGCGTCTTCTGTGTTCCCCCTCCTGCTAACCGTTGGCAGGGAACCCGGTCACGCTTGGACCGAGTGGGTGCCGCCGGCGACCACGTTCACGAACTCCTCGAGGTGCCGGGTCGTCCAGCACTCGAAGGCGGCCGTGCAGTGCGGTTCGTATGCGGCCATCACGGAGTCGCCGTAGTTCCAGTAGAGGCGCGGCTCGGGGT
>JBOGZB010000112.1:0-6152 GCA_050697175.1 Solirubrobacterales bacterium
ATCATCACCGCGATCTTCTCGACGCCATCCTTCTGGAGCACCTCCATCGCAAGCCCCTTCGACTTGGCGACCGAGGGGTTGCCGCCGATCTCGGCGTAGTTGGCGGGCTGGCCGCCCTGGCTTCGGACCGCGTCGGTCAGCGTCAGCGAGCCTCCGCCGGCGCCGATCACGAGCCCGAGGTTGCCGGTGAAGCCGTGGTCCTTGCCTTGGATCACGCCGCGGTGGTCTGCGGAGTCGATCGCCTTGACGTTTCGCTCGAACGCCGACGGCTCATAGATCTCTCGCGGCTCCTCCAGATCGACGCCGATCTCCCGGAGCATCGTCTTGTGCCGGCCGACCGCCTCGTCCTCCATCTCCATGTGCGCGTCGAGGGCGACGAACGAGCCGTCGGCGAGGCGGGCCAGCGGGTTGATCTCGGCCAGCGTCATGTCGTAGTCCCGCTGGAGGCGCGCGAGCTTGGCGAGCACCGAGGTGGCGCGATTGAGCTCGGAGCCGGTCATGCCGCAGCGGGCAACCGCCTGCTTGGCCTCGAAGTCTGCGATCGGGTGGAGGTTCGAGAGGTGACCGCGGCCGACGTGATCGGGGTGCTCGGCGGCAACCTGCTCGATGTCGATCCCGCCCATGTCGCTGAAGAGCATCATCGGCCGTTTCGCGCGCCCGTCCCACAGCACGGCGGCGTAGTACTCGTGGGCGACCTCGGCCTTCGGGTCGACCAGCACACCGACCGGCATGTGGCCGCCGATCTCGAGCTCGAGGATCGTCGCGGCGTGCTCGGCGGCCTCGTCGGGGGTGTCGGCGAACTTGACCCCGCCCGCCTTCATCCGGCCCCCCGTCAGGACCTGCGACTTGACCACGACCGGCCCGCCGATCTCGGCGGCGGCGCTTCGCGCCTCGTCAGGGGTCGTGCAGAAGCCGTAGCTCGTGACCGGAATTCCGGCCCGCTCCACGATCCGCCGGGACTCGTACTCGTAAAATCTCATCGGTGCGGGCGGGAACCCTACCTGACCCCATCAGTTCCCAGTCTGCGAAAGAATGGGGGTCCGTCCGGGGTTGAATCCCTGGACGTTTGCCGTTCAAGAGAACCACCGAAGGAGTTGATCCAACCCTTGAGCGAGACGACGGCGGCAGCCGCCGAAGCCCTGACCAAGAACCGAGAGCTGATCGCGTGGGTGGCGAAGTTCGCAGAGCTCGCCGAGCCGGACGCGGTCCACTGGTGCGACGGATCGGCGGAGGAGTACGACCGCATCTGCTCCGAGCTGGTCGACAACGGCACCTTCGAGAAGCTCTCCGACGCGAAGCGGCCGAACTCCTATCTCGCTCGCTCCGACCCCGGTGACGTCGCCCGGGTCGAGGACCGGACCTACATCTGCTGCGAGGCCGAGGCCGACGCCGGGCCGACCAACAACTGGCGGGATCCGGCCGAGATGCGCTCCGAGCTCGAGGAGCTGTTCAAGGGGTCGATGCGGGGCCGGACGATGTACGTCGTCCCGTTCTCGATGGGCCCACTGGGCTCGCACATCGCCCAGATCGGCGTCCAGCTGACGGACTCGGCTTATGTGGCCGCCTCGATGCGGATCATGACCCGGATGGGCAAGGGCGCGCTCGACGTGCTGGGCGACGACAGCGACTTCGTCCCCTGTCTGCACTCGCTCGGCGCGCCGCTCTCCGACGGCGAGGCCGACGTTCCGTGGCCGTGCGACGCGGAGAACAAGTACATCGTCCACTTCCCCGAGACCCGCGAGATCTGGTCGTACGGCTCGGGATACGGCGGCAACGCGCTGCTCGGCAAGAAGTGCTTCGCGCTTCGGATCGCCTCGGCGATGGCTCGCGACCAGTGATGGATGGCGGAGCACATGCTGATCCTCAAGCTGACCTCCCCGGAGGGCAAGGTCAAGTTCGTGGCGGGAGCCTTCCCGTCGGCGTCGGGCAAGACGAACCTCTCGATGCTGATCCCGACCCTCGAGGGCTGGACCGCCGAGACGATCGGTGACGACATCGCGTGGATGAAGTTCGGATCGGATGGCCGCCTCTATGCGGTCAACCCCGAGGCCGGCTTCTTCGGAGTGGCGCCGAACACGAGCCACAAGACCAACCCCAACGCGATGGAGACGATCGAGCGAAACACGATCTTCACCAACTGCGCCCGAACCGACGACGGCGACGTCTGGTGGGAGGGGATGACGGGTGAGCCGCCCGAGCACGCGATCGACTGGCACGGCGACGACTGGACGCCCGAGTCCGATGACCCGGCCGCCCACCCGAACGCGCGCTTCACCACCCCCGCCTCGCAGTGTCCCTCGATCGCGCCGGAGTGGGAGGACCCCGACGGCGTCCCGATAGACGCCTTCCTGTTCGGGGGGCGGCGAGCGACAGTGGTGCCGCTCGTCACCGAGGCATTCAACTGGGAGCATGGCGTCTTCCTGGGCGCCACGATGTCGGTCGAGACCACCGCGGCCGCGGCCGGCGAGGTCGGAAAGCTTCGCTTCGACCCGATGGCGATGCTTCCCTTCTGTGGCTACAACATGGCCGACTACTTCAGCCACTGGCTGTCGATCGGCGACCAGCACGAGGACGCGAAGCTGCCGAGGATCTTCCTCGTCAACTGGTTCCGAAAGGACGAGTCCGGGAGCTTCATCTGGCCCGGGTTCGGCGAGAACAGCCGGGTGCTCGAGTGGATCTTCCGCCGCTGCGAGGGCGAGGGCGAGACCGTCGAGACGGCGATCGGCCTCGTGCCCGAGCCCGGGTCGATCAACTCGGACGGCCTCGATCTGGCTCCCGAGCGCCTCGAGGGGCTGCTGAGGGTGGACGACGCGAACCTCCGCGAGCAGCTTCCCCAGGTCGAGGAGCATCTGGCGCGGTTCGGTGACCGGCTGCCGGACCAGATCCGCTCGCAGCTCGATGCCCTTGCGCGGCGTGTCGGCGCCGACTGAGCCCGAGCACGGAAGGCCGCTGTACGAGCGGGTCGCGATCCCGCTGATCTCCTCGCGCGCGGGTTCGTGGTTCTACATCCACGTCGCGCCCCATCTGGATCGGGGGCTGCTTCGCCTGACCGGCGGCCGCCTGACCACCGCCGGCCGCGGCCGGGTCGGCTTCCTGGCGGTGAGGGGTGCTCGCAGCGGCGCCGAGCGAATCACCCCGCTGGTCTGGACCGCTGACGGCGACGACGTCCTGCTGGTCGCCTCGAGGGGCGGCGACGTCAAGCACCCGGCCTGGTACCGAAACGTGGTCGCCAATCCGGAGGTCAGGTTCTCGATCGATGGCGTCGAGCGCCGCTTTCGAGCCCGGGACGCGACGCAGGCCGAGCGCCCGCGGCTCTGGGAGCTGGCCAATCGCCGCTACCCGGGCTACGCCATCTACCAGCGCCGCGCCGCAGCCCGCGAGATCCCGATCGTCGTGCTGGAGCCACGCTCCTAGCCGTCGAGCAGTCCTCGGAGTTGCCCGCCGACGCCGCCGACGTCTGGGCCCGGGCGGTCACCGAGGGCGGCATCAACGCCGAGCTTCGCCCGCTCCTGCGGATGACGATGCCGCCCGGGCTCCGGGGCATGACCATCGACGACGTCGAGGTGGGCGTGCCGCTGGGCCGGAGCTGGATCCTGCTCGGCGGCTTGATCCCCGTCGACTTCGACGATCTGTGCCTCGCCGAGCTCGAGCCGGGCCGGCGGTTTCTGGAGCGCTCGCGAACCCTTGCGTTCTCGGTCTGGCAGCACGAGCGCGTCGTCGAGCCCGCGGGCGAGGGAAGCTGCCGGGTGACCGACCGGCTCGGGTTCGAGCTTCGGGGAGCGCTCGCCTGGACCCCGGGAGTTGGTCGCCTCGCGCAGGCGATCGTCGCCGCCCTGTTTCGGCACCGCCACCGACGGCTGGCGCGTCATCACTCCGTGGAGCGGCGGCACTGATGTGCACCACGCGGTCTGGCAAAAGCGGATTAGGCTCGCTAACCCCTTCCAGCCCGCTCTTTGAAGGGTTGTGGGGTCTATGGGCCCCCGAAGTGAGCAAAGAACGGGATCGGGGACGGATCGGCGCGGGCAGCGGGAGGACATGCCCTCACCGCCCCTTTACCAGCCCCGGGCTCGGCGGGGTTCGAGCTGGGAGAGGTTCGAGCTTCATCACTCCGTTCGGCGACTTCGACGTCCTCTCGGATCTCGCCGGCATCCGCTCCTATGATCAGCTCAAGGCGGCGGCCGAGACGAAGGCGATCTTTGGCCTCGAGGTTGCAGTCGCGTCGAATTGACCGCCTGATCGCGATGAAGCGCGCCTCGAATCGAACCAAGGACCGGCTGATGGTGGAGGAGTACATCGTGATCGCCGACGAGCAGCGAACCGCCGTTCAGCGGGACGAGCCCCAGAGCTCGTAGGCCTTCGCGAGCTCCGGGTCCTTCTTCGCGAGCATCTCGGCGAGGGTGACCATGACCTTGCACTGCTTCCAGGTCGCATCGTCCTGCATCTTGCCGTCGATCATGTGGACGCCGCGGCCGTCCGGGATCGCCTCGAGCACCTTCTTGGCGAACCGGACCTCGTCGGGCGGGGGGCTGAACACCCGCTTGGCGATCGCGATCTGGGCGGGGTGAAGCGACCAGGCGCCGACGCATCCGAGCAGGAACGCGGCGCGGAACTGGGTCTCGCAGCCCTCGGTGTCCTTGATGTCGCCGTAGGGCCCGTAGAAGGGCAGGATCCCGGCCGACGTGCATGCGTCGACCATGCGGGCGATCGAGTAGTGCCATGGGTCCTGCTGGGCCGTGACTCGCTGGGCGTCGGGGTGCTCGGGGTCGGGGTCCTCGATCACCCTGTATGCGGGATGCCCTCCGCCGACCCGCGTCGTCTTCATGCGCCGGAAGGCGGCGAGGTCGGCCGGCCCAAAGCTCATCCCCTGCATCCTGGGGCTGGCCGTCGCGATCTCCTCCAGGTTGACGACGCCGAGCGACGTCTCGAGGATCGCGTGGACGAGCAGGGGGCTCTCGAGGCCCGCCTTGGCCTCGAGCTGGGCGAGGAGGCGATCGACGTAGTGGATGTCCCACGGTCCCTCGACCTTCGGAACCATGATCACGTCGAGCTTGTCGCCGATCTCGGTCACGAGATGGGTCAGGTCGTCGAGCGCCCAGGGGCTCTCCAACGAGTTCACCCGCGTCCACAGCGCGGTGTCACCGAAGTCGGTCGCCTTGGCGACCTCGATCAGGCCCTCTCGGGCGGCTTCCTTGCGATCGGCGGCGATCGCGTCCTCGAGGTTGCCCAGCAGGATGTCCGACTGCTTGGCCATGTCGGGCACCTTGGCGGCCATCTTCTCGTTCGACGGATCGAAGAAGTGGATCATCCGTGACGGGGTCACGGGGATCTCGAGCGGCGGTCGGGGTGCGCCGATCGCGAGCGGATTTCCGAACTGGCGCGGGTTTCTCACGTTTCTCTCCGGGGCGTCTAGCCTGATCGGTGATCGGGGAGCGGAACCGTAGCGGCTCGCCGCCGGCCCGTGCCGTCGTGGATCGGTGATCTAGCCTGACCGCGATGGCAGTCGCGATCAGGCAGGCCGAGCCGGGTGAGGAGGCACGGCTCGTGCCCGCGTACGAGTGGCTCTTCGCGCCGCCCGGCTCGACACCGCGGCTCTGGGATCCCGAGCGCGGCGTGGCGGCGCTTCGGCAGGCGATCGCATCAAGCGATTCGGCGGTCCTCGTGGCCGTAGAGGAGGGCGGCGATCTGGTCGGCTTCTGCACCGCCTATCAGGAGCTGTTCTCGGTTCGCTTCGGCCACCGCGTCTGGGTCGAGGACCTCGCGGTTCACCCCGCCCGGCGCTCGGAGGGAATCGGCAAGAGGCTGCTCGACGCGGCGAAGGACTGGGCCCGCGAGCAAGGTGCGACACACCTCGAGCTCGACAGCGCCGAGACCCGCGCAGACGCGCATCGCTTCTACGAGCGCGAGGGCCCGAGCTGGCGCGGTGTGAGCCTCGGATGGGAGCTCTAGGCGGCCGGACGCGACAACCGGACGCCGGCGCGCATCCGGGCTCGGCGCCCTCGACCGGCCCGCAGCTATCCTTCCCGCGCGTGGGCACCCAGCGGGGGTCCGCGAACGATCGAGGAACCATGGCCGTCGCCACCGACACCTTCATGGACAAGACCGACGAGCAGCAGGCGATCACCGAGATGGTGCACCAGTTCGCCGACGAGCAG
>JBOGZB010000113.1:0-4215 GCA_050697175.1 Solirubrobacterales bacterium
AGCCAGGCGAGCTCGGCCGGGCGCCCGAAGACGATCTCGCCCACCCGCTCGCGCGAGATCCGGCCGCCGGCGAGCGCCCGCTCGCCCCAGCGCTCGACCAGCCGATCGCGGGTCGCCGGCTGATCGAGCAGCTCGTGAACGGCGGCATCGCTCGACAGGGTCGCCGCGCCGTGGCGCTCGAACGCCGCGAGCGCCGCCGACTTGCCGGCGGCGATCCCGCCGGTCAGGCCTACGAACGGGGTCGAGTCTCGGTCGGCGCGCGCGGGGGGCTGATCGGATCGGCGCTGATTCGGCGCTGCATCCACCAGCCGAAGTCTGGCATCAGGTGTCGCCGGCCTGCTCGGACGGCTCCGCTGCCGCCTCGGGCTCGGCCGGCTCTGCCTGCTCCTCAGCGGGCTCGGCTTGGGCGGCGGGCTCCTCGGGCGGCGGCTCAACCGGGTCGTCGGCGGGCTCGGCGGGCTCGGGTTCGGCGGCGGCCTCGGGCTCGGGCTCGGCGGCCACGGGCTCCTCTGTCGGCGCGGCCTCGTCCTCGACCGCGGCACCGGCATCGTCGGCCGGGGAATCGTCGGCCGGAGCATCGGGGGTCTTAGCGTCGGGGGAGGCCTCGGGAGAGTCCTCGGGCTCTGGGCCGTCCTCGGTCGCCAGGACAGGCTCAGCCTCGCCGGTCAGCTCAGGCGGCATCAGGTCTTTCAGCGGCATGTTCTGGGACTCGGCGCGCTTCACCGAAAGCGATATCCGGCGGCGGCTCTCGTCGATCTCGAGGATCCTCACCCAGACCTGATCGGCCGGCGAGACGACCTCGCTCGGGTTCTCGACGTGATGCTCGGCGAGCTCGGAGATGTGGACCAGGCCCTCGACGCCCGGAATGATCTCGACGAAGGCCCCGAAGGCGACGACCTTGGTCACCTTGCCCTCGAGCACCTCCCCCTGCCGGTACTCGTCCAGCACCTTTTGCCACGGGTCCTCCTGCGTCTGCTTGAGGCCGAGCGAGATCCGCTGCCGCTCGCGGTCGATGTCGAGGACCTTGACGCGCACCGTCTCGCCCACCGAGAGCACCTCGGAGGGATGGTTGACGTGACTCCACGAGAGCTCCGAGATGTGGATCAGGCCATCGATCCCGTCGAGGTCCACGAAGGCTCCGAAGTCGACGATGTTCGAGATCTTCCCCTCGACCACCATCCCGGGCTGCAGCCGGCCGAGGATCTGCTCACGGACCTCCTTGCGCTCCTCCTCGAGGACGGCGCGTCGCGAGAGGACGACGTTGTTGCGGCTTCGGTTCAGCTCGATCACCTTGCACTCGAGGGGCTCGCCCTTGAACTCGTCCAGGTTGTGGACGCGGCGGATGTCGACCAGAGACGCCGGGAGGAACCCGCGCACGCCGAGGTCGAGGATCAGGCCACCCTTGACGACCTCGATCACCGTCCCTTCGACCGGCTCGCCCGACTCTGCGGCAGCCTCGATCTTGCGCCAGGCCTTCTCGAAGCGTGCCCTCTTCTTGGACAGCAGGAGGCGCCCCTCCTGGTCCTCCTTGGTGAGCACCAGCGCGTCGACGCGCTCGCCGAGCGAAACCTCCTCGGCCGGGTCGACGGAGCGGCGAATCGAGAGCTCGGTCGAGGGGATGACGCCCTCCGACTTGTATCCGATGTCGACCAGCACCTCGTCCTTGTCGATCCGGACCACCTCGCCGCTCACGACGTCCCCCTCGTCGAAGGGCTTGAGCGTCGCGTCGTAGTTCGGGACCAGCTTGCCGTCGACCTCGACCATCAGGTCGGCGGCGGGCGGCGGGATCACGTCCGGGGTGCTCTCGCGGGCAGCGTCGGTCGTTGTGTCTGTGGCGGACACGGCGGCTAACTATGACAAAAACACGGTGGCCGGCATGCCCGCCGAGGCGATGCCCGACGGCTTGCAGGGCCGGCGGGCGCGCGGCGGGCCGCGAAGAGGCGTCGGGACGGGCTCGGGTACCCTCGGCCCCGATGCCGACCAGGCGCACCAAGCGCGGCCCCACGCGTACCCCGCTCGAGGCCGATTGCGACGCGCTGATCTGCGGCGGCAGCTTCGCGGGTTTGGCCGTCGCCCGGGAGCTGGCGGGCTCAGGAGCGCGGGTGCTCCTACTCGACCGCTACGAGATCGGAGAGCGCCAGACCTCCGCCTGCGCCGCCCCGACCGATTGGCTCACCGCAATGGGGGTCGCCGATTCGATCAGACAGACATTCGGCGACCTGGTCGTGCACACCCCGCACGGAACCACCCGCATGCGCCTCCCGTGGACCTTCTCCACCTTCGATTACCGCGAGCTGTGCGAGACGCTCTGGGATCAATGTGACGCGGAGTTCGAAACCGCGACCGTCAACGGCCCGGCGATCGACCCGGCGAGCTCTCCGCGCGCCCACGTCGTGCGAACCGACCGGGGCGAGCTTCGAGCGCCGCTAGTCATCGATGCGCTCGGCTGGCGACGGGTGCTGGGGAGCCGCGGCTTCCAGCCGCCGGATGCGCCGCTGTCGCGCGGGTTGGAGGTTCATCCCGAAGGCGGCGACGGCGACCTCGAGATCTGGATCGACCGCGGCTACGTGCCGGCCGGATACAGCTGGTCGTTTCCGGCCGGGGACGAGGTGCGGGTCGGCGTCGGCTCGTTCGACCCAGGCTTCCACGTCAAGGACTCGACGGTGCGACTCGCGCGAGACCTCGACCGCGAAGCGGTCAGCTACCAGGGAAACTGGATTCCGCACCGCCTGCGCGCCGCGACCGACGGCGGGATCTTCTTCGTCGGCGACTCGGCCGGGCATTGCCTGCCGCTGACCGCCGAGGGGATCCGCACCGCGTTCTATTTCGGCATCGCGTGCGGGCGGGAGGTGCGCATGGTGCTCGACGGCGATTCCACCCGCGACGCGGCGCTCGAGCGCTACGCCGAGTTCTCGGCCCGACACGCGTGGCGCTACGACTCGCTGCTGCGGGTCCAGCGGCTCGTCCCGCGTCTGCCGCCACGGGTGCTCGCGCTGGCCTTGAGGGGCATGGGCCACGATCGGTTCGTTCACTGGGCGTTCGGCCATTACCTGCGGATCGCAGACCCGGCCTACGCGCGGAGGATCAGCGCGGGCCGCGAGATCACGCGGCCGACCTTGTCGGCAGCCGCGTAGGAGCGTCCGGGCGGTTCGGGGCCGAGCCCGGGCGGCGTCGCCGGCGCCTAGCGAATCACCAGATAGGTCCCGACCAGGAGCAACCCGACGCCGAGCACCCGGGTCGAGGTGATCGGGGTCCGTCCGAGGCCCAGGACGCCGAGCCTGTCGATCACCATCGCGGTGGTCAACTGGCCCGCGATCGTCGCCGCAGCCACCCCGCCGGCTCCGATCGACCGGACGGCGATCAGAGCCACGGTGACGTAGGCGGCGCCGAGAACTCCGCCGAGCAGGTAGTACCAGTTGACGTCGAAGGTCGACCGAAGCCCGCCCGCGTCGCCGGCCAGCACCACCACCGCGGCGAGCAGGATCGTGCCCACGGTGAACGAGATCAGGGCCGCCGGGAGCTGCCCGGTCGCGCGGCCGAGGCCCGCGTTGATCGGCGCCTGGAGGGCCAGCACGCCTCCGACCACGGCGGTCAGCAGGACGGCGAGGCCTCGGTCCATTCGTGGATGCTATTGCGCCGGGCGCCGTGATCATCGGCCGCACCCGGTGTAGGCGGCCATTCGAGGAGGTCGAGCTCTCCAAGCAGGAATTGGGGCGCGCGGCTCGAACCTCAGGTGACCTGATTCAGGCATCGAGCCGTTTCATCGGGACGTCAGAGGGGCGCCGAGATCGGCGCCCCTCTACTTTGCTGCCAGCCAGTCCTTGCCCGTGCCGATGTCCACCGCGAGGGGCGGGTCGAGCTCGAACGCCTCGCACATCTCGCGGTTGACCAACGTCGCCGCGGAGTCGAGCTCTTTCTCGGGGCCCTCGAACAGGAGCTCGTCGTGGATCTGCAGGACAAGGCGCGTATCGAGCCCCGAGTCCGCGAGCGCCGCGTCGCACCGGACCATCGCCAGCTTGATGATGTCCGCCGCGGTCCCCTGGATCACGGTGTTGACGGCGAGGCGCTCCCCGAGCGAGCGGCGCTGGCGCTGGCCGGAGCGAAGCTCCGGGATCGCGCGGCGCCGGCCCAACAGCGTGAAGACGAAGCCGTCACGCTCGGCTTGGGCGATCGTCTCGTCGATGAACGCCTTGACCGCCGGGAAACGCTCGAAGT
>JBOGZB010000114.1:0-6085 GCA_050697175.1 Solirubrobacterales bacterium
CCAGGTGCGCGACAAGGCGAGGAAGGCGCTCGGCTGGTGGCCGGCCGAGCCGCTGGGAGACGCGCTCGAGATCGGATCCGGGACCGGGTACTTCTCCCTCAACCTGATGCAGCTCGGACTGTTCGAGCGCCTGGTGGCCACCGACATCTCGCCGGGGATGCGCACCGAGGTCCGCTCGCGGGCCGCGAAACTCGGCCTCGAGGTGGGCACGGAGGTCGCCGACGCTGAGCGGCTGCCATTCGAGGACCGCAGCTTCGACCTCGCCCTCGGGCACGCGGTGCTCCACCACCTGCCGGACCTGCGGAGGGGACTCGAGGAGCTCAGACGGGTGCTGAGGCCCGGAGGGACGATCATGTTCTGCGGCGAGCCCTCGCGCTACGGCGACCTGCTGGCGAGCGTCCCGAAGCGGGGCGCGCGCCTGGCGGCGCCGCTGTGGCGGCGGCTGATCGGAGCCTCGGCGGCGCATCCAAGCCCGGCAGAGCGGATGGACGGGCACGAGCTCGAGCCCGAGGTCGACGTCCACTCGTTCGCGCCGCGACGTCTGGCCGAGATGCTCCGCGAGGCGGGATTCGAGCAGGTGAGGATCCGGGGCGAGGAGCTGCTCGCGAACGCCTACGGCTGGACCGTTCGCACGCTCGAGGGCTCGGCCGAGCCCGACGAGGTCCCCGACGCCTGGCGACGGTTCGCCTTCCGCAGCTACCTCGCGCTTCAAGGGGTCGACGCCGCCCTGCTCGAGCCGCGGCTTCCGGCCTCGCTGTTCTACAACCTCGTGCTCAGCGCGAGGCGGCCCAGCGAGCGCTGACGGCCCGACGCCCAGCCCGGCGCCTGCGCGCCGACACGCCGACGCCAACCAACCGCCCCCCTAACCGAACGTGAAGGCGTAGCCGGCGATCCCCGCCTCGGGGCGCAGGGTGAGAACGTGGCGCTCTGGGTGGGGAAGGTCCACGAGGCTGTAGAGGCGCTGGCCGGAGATCGTCGCGACGCCGCCGTGGACGTCGGGCCCGGCGACGCGGTCGGGGATCGGCTTGCCGTCGAGCAGCACCCTGATCGCTCGCGGGCGCCCGGGCGACCCGAGGACGCAGAACACGCGGCGAGCGGCGAAGTGGAGCGAGAGGCTCGCGTCGCGGGCGGCGGTCGCCTGATCGCTGCCGATCGACCACGCGCCGCCGTAGGCGAGCTGGTCCAGGCCCAGCCGGGCCTCGGGCACCTTCGAGTAGGTCCTCGGGCCGGGAAGGATCGTGCCGTTCGCGAACCGCGTCGCCTTCGCCGCCCCGAGGTAGGACTCCGGAGTGGAGCGTGGATCGGGGCGCTGGGAGTGGGCCTGGGCCATCGCGCCGAGCCGCCCGCTCCCCGACTCGGCGAGCAGCCCTCGGATCGCCCGCTCGGTCTCCGGGTAGGACCCCTCGCCGAAGTGCACGAGCCGCACCCGGCCGGTTGAGTCGATCAGGTAGTCGGCCGGCCAATACTGGTTGTGGTAGGCGGTCCAGGTCGCGTAGTCGTTGTCCTGGACGACCGGATACGTGAGGCCGAAGTCGCCGATCGCGCTCTGAACGTTGGAGGCCTCCTTCTCGAACGGGAACTCCGGCGTGTGGACGCCGACCACGGTCAACCCGTCGCGGTGGTACTTGCGATACCAGGCCTCGATGTAGGGCAGTGTGCGGATGCAGTTGATGCAGGTGTAGGTCCAGAAGTCGACCAGCACCACCTGGCCCCGCAGCCCGGCCAGGCTGAGCGGCCGATCCTGTGGCGTGTTGAACCACTGCTGCGTGCCGGTGAACTCGGGCGCCTTGAACAGGACGGGGAGCCGCCTCCCGGCCGCCGCCTCGGCGGTGCCTCCCTGGTGAGAGACCTTGCCGCCACCCCGAAGGCCCGCCAGGGGCTTCGAGACGCTCGAGCTCTGCTCGATCCGGCTCGTCGGATCGACCAGGGCCGAGGGCAGGTGCCGGGCGATCGCGTTCTCGAACCGGACGTCCAGGTTGGCGATCATCACCACGGCCACCATGACCATCACCGCGCCCATCGCACTCTGGACCGCGCCGCGATGGGCGCCGAGGCGGTCGGTCGCCCGGCGGCCACCGAGGATCAGCGCGTAGAGCACCAGCGCCGAGCCGAGCGAGTAGGCGAGCGCCACCGCGAGCCGGCCGAAGGTGAAGTCCTGTGCCGCCGAGACGGTGATCACGCCGGCGAGGATCGGGCCCGCGCACGGCGCGTAGACGAACCCGAGGCTGGCGCCGACCACGATGCCCGACCAGAACCCGTCGCCGCGGTTTCGCGACGGAGCGGGGACCACGCGCGAGATCCATGCCTCGAGCCGGTCGCCGAGCGGCCGGATCAGCAGCAGGATCCCGAACACGAGCAGGGTGACGATCGCCAGGGTCCTCACCAGGTCGTTCGGAAGGCCGAGCGCGGCGATCACGTAGACGAGCGCAACGGTCGCGAAAGTGAACGAGACCGCGAGCCCGCAAACCACTCCGAGGGGCCGGCGCCTGCCGCCCGTCACCCCGGCGCCCAGGACGGCGGGAAGCACCGGCAGCACGCAGGGCGACAGCGCCGTGCCGGCGCCGGCGAGCAGAGCGAATAGGACCAGAAGCAGCATCTCTCAACTGTCTACGACGATCCCGGCCGCGCGGTTGACGGGCGCGCCGAGGTCAGTCTGGTCTGAGTCCGATCTCGAGCTCAGGCGTTTCACCCGGCGGGCCCGGATCTCGTTCACCGATCAACGCGAAGGCGAGGGCGGGGAAGACCATGACCGTGATCAGCCCGGCCCCGACCAGCGCGGTCGCGGTGGCCGGGTACATGATGTTCAGCATCAGCCCGATCTGGGTGGCGACGACGATGAACGACAGGGAGGTCGCCTGGAGCAGCCCCGCCGCGGCGGTCCGGCGGGTCGCGAAGCGCGATCGGTAGATCAGCGCGGGCAGCGCCCTGACGATCAGCACCGCGACCACGAACAGCGGCAGGCGAATGAACGAGGAGAAGCTCGCGAACATCGCCCCCAGGTTGAAGTCCATGCCGCTGTCTACGAAGAAGAACGGAATGAAGATGCCCAGCGTGACCGCGTCGAGGCGCTCCTCGCGGAGCTCGTCGTGCCCCGACGTCATGCCCCTGATCACCCCGACGGTGAACGCCGCCAGGATCGTCTCGAGGCCGAGCTGGGTGGCCACCCCGGCGACCACGGCGATCAGCGCGAAGTCGCCCCTGACGCCGATCTGCGCGCTGCTTCCCTCGAGCCGCGCGATCACGTCCTTGAGCCGCTTGAACTGGGCCCCGCGGGTGAGCGAGAAGAAGAGCAGCGCCGCGAGCACCACGAACATGCTGAGGTGGAAGATCTCGGTGCCCGGCCCGCTCCGCTCACCGGAGTAGAAGAACGAGAGCAGGATCACGGCGCCGAACTCGGCCACCGCGGCGGCCGCGATCACCTGCTGGCCCCAGTCGCTGTCGGTCTCGTGGGCGTCCTTGAGCGGCACGATGATGATGCTGAGCGAGGTCGCGACGAAGACGATCGCGACCAGCAGCGGCGTCTTTACCAGCCCGACGGCCTCGAACAGCGAGGCGCACCCGAAGGCGAGCACGAACGAGATCGCGAAGCCGGCCAGCGAGGTCGTCAGGAGCGCCCCGCGGAGCCGGTCGACCTGGATCTCGCGACCCGCCAGGAACAGCAGGCACGCCAGCCCAACCGTCGAGAACACCTGAACCGGCTCGGTGGACGAAGCGATCCCGATCCCGTGCGGCCCGACGATGATCCCGCCGACCAGCTCCAACACGATCGCGGGGACGATGATGATCGGCAGGAGGCCGCGGATCAGCGGCGCCAGGAACGCGATCACGGCGACGATGATGAAGCTGGTGTAGGGCTGCAACTCTGGCGAGTCCCCGGCGGGCTCGGGGCCTATCCCGACCTTCGGGAGCCATCCTCCCGGTCGTGCCGGACGCGGTAGAGCTTCACCTGGCCGCCGATGCCCTTCAGCCTGCGAGCCCCCGCGAACGACCAGCGGTACCCCCCGGGCGCGACCTCGTGGACCGCCTCGCTGGCCAGCACGCTCCCGGGGTAGGCGATCGCCGTGATCCGGCTCGCCATGTTGACCGGCCGGCCGTACCAGTCGCCGCTCCGCGTCACCGCCGCCCCTCGCGCGACCCCCGCTCGCAGCTGCGGGACGTCGGGAGCGGCCTCGGTCGCATCGACCAGCTCCAGCGCGGCGTCGAGCAGCGGATCGGTCTCGCGCGATACCAGCATCACGGCGTCGCCGATCAGCTTGACCAGCCGGACCGGCGGGTTCGCAACCGCGCCGGCCAGCTCGTTGAGGCGCCCGGTGACGGCACCCAGATCCTCGGGCGGCACCTGCTCGCCAAGCTTCGTGAACCCGACCAGGTCGCCGAAGCACACCGTCACCTCCTGCGACCCCGCCAGCCGCCCGTCGCGGAGCTCGGCGGCGCCGATCGCGTCGTGCCGGAGCTGCTCGCGGAGGTGATGCTCGAAGACGTACTCGAGCATCGGGCCGATCATCGGGAGCAGCCGCTCGGCGGCCGCCACGTAGCGCCGTGAGGCGTCGAGCTCGGTGTCGCCCGGCTTCAGGATCGCCTCGCCGACCAGGCCCCTGCTCGCCGCCGCGAGCTGCGCCATCGCGACCCCGAGCACGCGCGAGACCTCGAGCAGCCCCTCGGCGGGGAGGCCGGTCTGGAGCTGGCCCCGGATCCGGCGCGCCGCCTCGACGTCCTCATCGGTGAAGGCCCGCTCGTCGGGCTCGGGAATCGGCAGGCCCAGCGACTGGCGAAGCCAGCCGAGGAGGTCGAAGTCGACCGCGGCACGCTCGGCGACCTCGACCGAGGTGAGCCGCTCCCCCTCCCCCTCGAACAGCCTCTCCACGGGAAGCAGCGCGAGGCGATCCTCTTCCACCGCTCGGCGAAGCTCGGCGAGCGAGACGCCCTGCGACGCGAGCTCGGAGAGCAGTTCCAGACGAGCGTCGCGAGCCCTCCCGCTGGTTCCGCCGAGGAGCCCCTCGGCCTCGAAGTCGATCGCCACGCGCGGATTCTCCCAGCCCGGGACGCCGCCCCTCCTAGAATTGAACCATCGCGGAGGCACGAGTCGAATTGCCGATCTTCGAGCTCCCGGTGGTGATCCTGCCGGGCGAGGTGTTGCCTCTGCACATCTTCGAGGACCGCTACAAGCGCATGGTCGGCCACTGCCTCGAGGCACACGAGCCGTTCGGAATCGTGCTCCGCGATGACGACGGCACCGCGCACCGGATCGGCTGCACCGCGCGGATCACCGAGGTCTTGGAGCGCTTCGAGGACGGCCGGATGAACATCGCGGTCGCGGGCGAGCGCCCGTTCAGGGTGCTGGAGCGCTTCGAGGCCGAGTTCCCATCCGGCGAGATCGAGCCGCTCGAACCGGCCGAGGACTCGGAGGGCGACGACGCAGAGGCCTCGCTCGGGACCCGCGAGGCGTTCGCGGAGCTGGTCCGGCGCGTGGCCGGGGAAGAGCCCGAGGCCGGCGAGCTCGAGGACGAGGACTCATACGGGATCGCCGCCCGGGTCGAGCTTCCCGTCGAGACCAAGCAGGCCCTCCTCGAGCTTCGCTCCGAGCCGGAGCGGATGCAGATGCTGGGAGACGCGCTGCGCGCCCTGATCGACGCGGTCGCCGGCTCGCGCGAGATCGCCGAACGAGCCAAGATGAACGGGAAGGTCGTGGTCGGCTGACCAGGCCGAGCTAGGCGTCCCGCTCACGCAGGCGGCGCGAACCCTACGTCACTCCTCCACGCGCAGGCGCCCCACGCGCGATGTCAACGCCTCGCACCTTGAAGCCCCGAACCGCATGTCAACCCTTCACCCGTCGAGGCCCCGGGCGGTCGGTGAAGGATTGACCGTCCTATACGCGGTCAACCCTTCACGCGTCGAGGTCCGCGCCAAGCGTGAAGAGTTGACGACCCCTCCGGCCGCCGCCGCGGAGCACTGCGGGCGCATCCACCGCCACTTCCCCCCTACCCAGCCGAAGACGCCACGCACCCGCTTAAAGCGTGGAGGAGGGCGGCGCAAGAACGCCACGCGCCCGCGCGACGCTTAGAGGAGGGCGACGCAAGAGGCACCA
>JBOGZB010000115.1:0-13610 GCA_050697175.1 Solirubrobacterales bacterium
CCCTCGGCGAGCAGGTGCCCCTGCCCGACCACCTCGGCGAGCGAGCGGGGGCGCATCCGCGCGGCGAGCGGGGCGCCGGCCGGCGGCTCGTCGACTCGCCCGGGCTCATCCCCGGCGTCGAACAACCGCTCGCTGGCGCTCTCGCCGCTCATCGGCGCCCAGTATGAACGCGAGGCGGTCGCCATCCACCTACCGGCCCGCCCGGGTCTCGAGGCTCCCCTGTCGAGCTCGAGCGCCAGGGGTAACCTCCGTCGGGTGGAGGACGAGGCTTCGGCGGCCACCCCCGACGACCTGGGCGCGCAGGGCGTCGACCTCCTCCGGCGGCTGATCAAGCTCGACACGGCCAACCCGCCGGGGGGCGAGCAGCCCGCCCAGGAGCTCCTCGCCGAGACGCTGAGCGCCGCCGGCTTCGAGTGCCAACTGCTCGCAGCGGAGCCCGGAAGGCCGAACCTCGTCGCGCGCCTCCGGGGGCTCGACGCCGGCCCGACCCTGTGCCTCCTCGGCCACGCGGACACCGTGCCGGCCGACCCGTCGGAGTGGACCTTCGACCCTTGGGCCGGCGACATCGCCGGCGGCGAGGTGCGCGGGCGCGGAGCCCAGGACATGAAGGGCCAGGTCGCCGCCGAGGTCGCGGCCGCGGCGGCACTCGGACGCGAGGGCTGGCGCCCGCGCCGCGGTGAGCTTCTGGTCGTCACCACTGCGGACGAGGAGACGGGCGCCGCGAAGGGCGCCCAGTGGCTTTGTCGCGAGCACCCCGACAAGGTGCGCAGCGACTACGTCTTGAACGAGGGCGGCGGGGCCTCGTTCGAGCTCGATGGACGTCGCTTCTACCCCTTGTGCGTGGGCGAGAAGGGGGTCTTCAGGTTCGAGCTTCGCACCCGCGGCGTCGCCGGCCACGCCTCGGTGCCCGGACTCGGAGACAACGCGCTCCTCAAGCTGGTGCCGTTCGTGGAGCGGTTGCGCCACCAGCCCGACCCCGAGCCGACGCCCGAGGGACTCGCGTTCCTCGAGGCGGTGACGGGCAAGCGAATCGACGGCGACCCCGGAGCGCTCGGCGACGTCCTGGAGGATCTGCGGCTGCGCGCCCCCGAGCTCGTCGCGTACCTGGTCGAGCCGATGCTCCGCGTCACCCTCGTGCCGACGCTGGCCCGGGCGTCCGCGAAGGACAACGTGATCCCCTCCCGAGCCGAGGTGCTGGTCGACTGCCGGGTCCCCCCGGGCCTGGGCGAGGACGAGGCTCGCGAGCGGGTCCTCGGCATCCTCGGGAGCTCAGACGACTACGAGCTCGAGTTCGTGGTCCGCGCTACTGGCAACAGCTCGCCGGTCGAATCTCCCCTGACCACGATGATCGAGAGCTGGCTCGCCGAAGCCGACCCGGACGCGCGGCTGGTGCCGATCGTGATGCCGGGGTTCAGCGACAGCAACTGGTTCCGGCAGGCCTTCGACTCTTCGGTCGTGTACGGGTTCTGCCCGCAGCGCGAGATGTCGCTGCTCGAGGCGGCCCCCTTGATGCACAACGCGGACGAGCGCGCCGCCGTCTCGGACATCGAGCTCGCGACCCGCTTCTACCGCGACATGGCCCTGGCGGCTCTCGGATGAGTCCGGGCGAGAACGGAGCATCCGGGGAGCGGACCGTGGAGGCGCCGGGAAACGGGGCGGGCCCGGAGCGAAAGCTTCGCCTGGGTGGGATGGCGCTCCGTAACGGTCTCCTGATCCACGGGCCGAGCACCTGGGCGGCGGCGGCGCGGACCCGAGACGGCCGGATCGAGGTCTCCTCGGGCCTGAAGCCGTCCTTCTCGCAGGGCCGCCTCGGCTCGACCCCCCTGCTCCGAGGACCCCTGCGGCTGGCCGAGGCCTTCGCGGTGGTCCCGATCGCCCGCCGGGGACTTCCATCCGCACGGCTTCCGGTCGAGGACCTCCGGGTCGTCGTCGTCGGGTTGGCCGCCGCCGGCGTCAGCAGCGTGATCCGCCGCCTCGGCCCCGCGACCGTCGCGAGGGAGAGCGTGGTCGCTGCGATCGGCCTCCTGCCGGCTCTGACCGCGCTGCGCGACCGTGACCTCGCCGCGTATCACGGGGTCGAGCACAAGGCGATCGGCGCCTATGAGCGCGGCAGCTTCGACCCCTCGGACGCCCCAAAGGAGCACGAGCGATGCGGCTCGAACCTGATCGTCCCGCTGCTCGCTCTCTCGACCCTCGGGCAGCTTGCCGTCGAGCGGATGTTCAGCCGCCCGGGCCCGGTGGCCCGCGCGGTCGCCGGGATCGCGAGCGTCTCCGGAGCCGTCGAGCTGTTCGCGTATGCGCAGCGAAGCCCGGGCTCGCCGCTCGGTCGTGCGGTCCACGGGATCGGCCACGAGATCCAGCGGCTCGTCTCGACTCGCGAGCCCACGCCGGAGCAGCTCGAGGTCGGGACGGCGGCGCTCCACGAGGTGCTCCGCGCCGAGCAGTCCGCCGGCGGTAACGATCCGCCGGACTAGTCAGGTTCCTCCCGCAAAATGGGGTGGTCGGTACCTTTTCCTTACCGATCTTCAGGGGAGGTCAACCGTACGGATGACGACGCTCGCGATCCTAGGCATCGACTGGTACCAGTTCGAGAACTTCGCCCAGCTCTGGCTTCCGCTGATCTTCATGGGCGTCCTCGTGTTCCTCGTCTGGAAGACGCTCCGCCTGATGCCGCGGACCAAACCGCAGCAGATCACGCCACGGTCTGCGAGCTCGGTCACCTGGAGCGAGATCGCGGGCGTCGACGAGACGAAGGACGAGCTTCGCGAGGTGGTCGAGTTCCTTCGCCGCCCGAAGCAGTTCAAGCGCCTCGGCGCCGAGGTCCCGAAGGGGATCCTGCTCCACGGCCCGCCGGGCACGGGCAAGACGCTGCTCGCTAAGGCGGTGGCCCATGAGTCGGGCGCCAACTTCTTCGGCCAGTCCGCGTCGTCCTTCGTCGAGATGTTCGCGGGGCTCGGGGCCGCCCGGATCAGGCGCCTGTTCAAGCAGGCTCGCGACAACTCGCCGGCGATCATCTTCATCGACGAGCTCGACGCGGTCGGCGCCCAGCGGGGCTCGGACATCTCCGGCGAGCGCGACCAGACGCTGAACCAGCTCCTGGTGGAGATGGACGGATTCGACGCTCGCGACAACGTGATCGTGATGGCTGCGTCGAACATGCTCGAGACGCTCGACAAGGCCCTGCTGAGGCCCGGGCGCTTCGACCGGCAGGTGTTCGTGCCGCCGCCCGACATGCGGGGCCGCGAGCAGATCCTCGGCGTCCACACGCGGGGAAAGCCCCTCGGACAGGACGTCGACCTGGACCGGGTCGCCCGCCACACCGCGGGGCTGACCGGCGCCGACCTCGCGAACCTCTGCAACGAGGCGGCGATCCTCGCCGGCCGCAGCGAGCGCGACTTCATCACGCAGGCCGACTTCGACAACGCGTTCGAGCGGGTGGTGGCCGGGCTCCAGTCGCGCAAGGTGATCACGGCCCACGAGAAGCGCGTGGTCGCATGGCACGAGGCCGGACACGCCCTCGTCTCCGAGCTTCTTCCCGCGGTCGACAAGGTCCAGAAGGTCTCGATCGTGCCGCGGGGCAAGGCGCTCGGCTACACGCTCAACCTCCCGCAGGAGGACCGGTACCTGAAGTCGCGCGAGGAGCTGATCGACTACATGAAGGTCCTGCTCGCCGGGAGGGTGTCGGAGCAGGTCACCTTCGGGAAGGTCACCACCGGCGCCTCGGACGACCTGAAGCGGGTCACCGACATAGCCCGCTCGATGGTCTACGAGTACGGGATGGGGACCATGATCCGCTCCCACCAGGTCCCGGCTGACGACTACGGCGTCTCGGAGGCGCTTCGGCGCACCCGCGACGAGGAGGTGCAGGCGATCTCCGAGGAGGCCTATCGAGGGGCCTACAGGCTGCTCGTCGACCATCGCGACCTGCTCGACGAGATCGCCGAGTGCCTGCTGGCCAACGAGGTGATGGAGCACGACGAGATCCGATCGATCATGGATCGCGAACGCGACGAGGGGACCCTGCCGAGGGAGCTTTCCGAGCGCCCGCCTGCCGCACCGTCGGCCGGCGGCCGGGCGCGCAGCTTCGCGAGCGAGCCGCCGCCGAGCGACCCGGCCTGAGCTGCCGCGAACCGCCCGGACCCAACCCGCCCGCCGGGGCAGCGGCCAGAGGGCTCATGTCGAATCGCGCGGCTGCCGATCACATCTACGTGGTCGACCGCTGCGCTCAGTGCCTCGTGCCCGTTCCCGGGCGGGCTGCCTACCGCTCGCCCGACGGCGAGACGCTGTGCGAGGAGTGCCACTTCGCGCTCTGGGGCCTGCGACAGGGAAAGCGCCCGCGGCGCGCCCAGCATCTGGCGGCCCCGCAGCGCCGGCGCGAGCGGCGCTCGGTATGGAGACCCGAGCCCGCCGACGAGCTGAACCTCGAGCAGCGGGTGCGCCGGATCTTCCGGATTCAGCGCACCGCCCGCTGAGCGGGCTGCCCGGCCGACGCGATCCCGCGATCGAAGGGCGGCAGGAGCCAGCCATTAGTCTGCGCGGTCATGTTCCAGTCGATCGATCACGTCGGCGTCGCGGTGCTCGACCTCGACCGGGCGGCCGACCGTTACGGCACCGCCTTCGGGATGTCGCTCGTGCACCGTGAGACCGTCGAGTCACAGGGCGTCGAGGCTGCCCTGCTCGAGATCGGCGACGGCCACATCGAGCTGCTCCGGCCGTTGAGCCCGCAGACCGTGGTCGGCCGGTTCATCGAGCGGCGCGGCGAGGGGCTTCATCACGTCGCCTACCGGGTCGAAGACATCGACGCGACCCTGGCATCGCTCAAGGAGGCCGGGGTCGAGCTGATCGACACCACCGCGAGGGTCGGGATCCGGCGCAGCCGGGTTGCGTTCCTGCACCCCAAGGCCGCCGCCGGCGTCCTGACCGAGCTGGTCGAGCCGAGCGGCGACCCGGACGACTGATCCCGAGCGAAGGAGGATGCGATGGCCGACGAGATGAAGCGCGTCGAGGTGGGTTTCGGCGGGGGCCAGGTGATGACGGTGCGGATGAGCGACAGCTCTCGGGTCGGCCTGCGAAGCGCCGTGGAGCGCGGCGAGGGTTGGCACGACGTCGAGATCGAGGACGGCTTGGTGGGCCTCGACCTCGCCCAGGTCGTGTTCGTGCGGACGGCCGGCGCCCCTCACACGATCGGGTTCTCCGGCGAGTGATACCGGCCCGGCGGGCGACCGCGCGCCGCCCCTAGCCGTCTCGATCCGCCACCCGCGCCGCGTCCAGGGCGGCGCCGATCGCGAGCCGGGCGCGACCGAACGCGGCCCGGTCCCCGAACAGCTGGTAGGCCGAGTTGGCCGCCTGGCCGAGAGCATGGATCTCGAACGCGAGCTGGGCGGGATCCTCGACGCCGGCCAGCGCCGCCTGTTGCTCGAGGCCGCCGATCCAGGCCCGCACGCCCTCGCGGATCCTGTCGCGCACCCGGCCCGGCCGCCCGTCGAACTCGATCGTCACCGTGGCCCAGAAGCAGCCGCCCGGGAACACTCGCCGCTCGAGGTACGCGAGGTAGTGGTCGCAGAGGGCGCGAAGGCGCATCGCCCCCTCAGGCTCGGCGAGGGCGGGCTCGACCACCGCGCCGACGAAGCGGCGCCCCGCGGCCTCGACGGTCGCGAGCTGGAGCTCCTCCTTGGAGCCGAAGTGGCCGAACAGCCCGCTCTTGCTCATCTCGAGCTGGTTCGCGAGCCGGCCGATCGTCAACCCCTCGAGGCCGTCGGTCGACGCCAGGTCGACGGCCCGCTCGAGGATCGCATCACGCGCGTCACTTCCCGACCTGCGCTCTTGGACCGTGGTCGCCACACCGCGATCATAGCCGGGCTACCGTACGAACGTTCGTGCGTTATGCTCCGCGACGCCCGAGCGTGCCCACGACACGGACTGGAGATCAGATGGCCGAGTACGCGGTGAAGCGAATCGACGAGATGGAAGCGATCTACGGAGGCGCCTTCAAGCGCGCTCGCGCCGAGCTCGGAATCGAGTCGTTCGGCCTCCAGGTGATCGACATGCCCGCGAACGCCGACCAGTATCCGGAGCACGACCATGCCAAGGACGGCCAGGAGGAGGTCTACCTCCCGCTGTCGGGCGGCGGCGAGATCGAGATCGAGGGAGAGCGGCTGCCTCTCGACCCCGCGACCATGGTCAGGGTCAGCCCGGGCACGAAGCGCAAGCTGTGGCCGGGCGAGGACGGCCTGCGGGTGCTGATCATCGGAGGCGTTCCGGGCAAGGCGTATGAAGCGCCCGACATCACGCTGCTCGGCTCGCCCGACCCGCTCGCCCAGGCGGCGAGCTAGGAGGCAAGGGCGGGCCAGAGGCGCTCCTCGGCGTCGAGCACCCGAGCGGCCCGCTCACTCACGCGGGCCCATTGGCCGGGGTCCGGCCGCTCGGGCTCGCTCGCGGCCTCGAGCGCCTCGGCCAGCGTCGTCCAGTTGTGCGCCGCCTGGGCGGCGAGCGACGCGTGCTCGCTTCCGATCTCGTCGAGGAAGCGCGAGTACATGAGCCTGAAGTTGCCTCCCCCGGTTCCACGGCGCTCGATCACCTGATACCCGAATCGCGCGCACCAGCGCCAATCCTCGAGCTCCCCGGGCCACTCGCCCACCTCGGCGGCAAAGCTCCGGAGAGCCGGCAGCCCCTCGTACTCGCCCAGCGGGGGGTCGATCATCTGGCGCGCGTCTCGCTCGATCGCGCGAGCGGAGGCCGAGCGCAGCGTCGCCGCGTCGACCGGGCCTGAGACGGTGAACATGTGGCCCCTGAGCGCAAAAGCCGGATGCTCGCCGTGTCGGGCCCGAGCGAGGCTGTCGAGCCTGGTCACCTGGAGCTCCGCGAACGACGTGTCGGACAGGTAGGCGACCTCGTCGTCGTAGCCGGCGAGGACGACCGCGTGCCCCGGGAACCGCGCCGAGCTGCCGTAGTGGTCCAAGTAGTAGAGGTCGGTGAGCAGGATCGCCGAGCGGCCCGCGTCAACCGCCTCGCGCGCCGCCTCCCACGAGTCCTCGGGACGATCGAAGGTCTCGAGGCGTATCGGGGCCTCTGTCAACTCGACGAACTGCTCCTCGAGGCTTCTGGTCCTTCCGTTCGTGAACCTCGAGGGCGACTGCCCGTCGAGGCGCAGGTAGTAGAAGCTGACCCCGGCGCCGAGGCCGAGCGCCATCTCCTCGGAGATCTCCGCCCCGTGATGGGCCAGCAGGTTGCGAAGCGCGGTCGATCCACAGTGGCTCCCGGGACGATGCCGGTAGCCGGGGACCATCCGGGGAGCGGCTGATCGGTCCACGGGGGGATTCTTCCTCAATCGGCGCCGCCTATCCTGAGCGCGATGCGCAAGTGGCTCCAGCGGCTGGATCGAGGAGTGCTGCACACGATGCGCACCCGTTGGCACGACCCCCGCGCCGAGGCGGGCGTCCGGGCCCTCGCAGGGGCCGGTGAATGGGGCGCCGCATGGGTGACGATCGGGCTCGCCGCGGCCGCTCTGGACCGGGCCGGGCGCGCACGGTGGTTGAGCGCCGCCGCGGTCGCTCCGGCGGCGGTGGGCATCAACTACGCCGTCAAGCTGGCGGTCCGCAGGCCACGGCCTCGACTGCGGCGGCTGCCGCGCCTGGCCGGCGCGCCGAGCAGCCTCTCCTTTCCCTCGGCTCATGCGACCTCGTCGCTCGCGGCGGCGAGCGCGATGGCGCGCGTGGCGCCGGGAGCGCGAATCCCTCTGTACGCGCTCGCCGGGGCGATCGGCCTTACGCGCCCCTACCTCGGGATGCACTACCCGTCCGACGTGCTCGGCGGATTCGCGCTCGGCCTCCTGGTCGGGCGGCTGTGGCCCGGGGTCGGCCCGAAGGACGTCGAGGACCGCCTGATCGACCTCGTGGCCGGCTCCGCGCGACAGCCCGCGAACGGCGACGGTCCCGGCGCGCGCCGGCCGGCGACGCCTGCGGGAGGGCGCTCCGACCCCCTCGGCCACCGACCGTGAAGATCGGGATCGTCGGGCTGCCGAACGCCGGCAAGACGACCCTCTTCAACGCGCTGACCCGGGCGGGCGCCCAGACGGCTCCCTATCCGTTCACGACCGTGGAGCCGAACGTGGCGATCGTCGGCGTCCCGGACGACCGGCTCGCCGGGGTCGCCGCGGCGGCGGGGGCGAGCCCGGAGTTGCCCGAGACGATCGAGTTCCACGACATCGCGGGCCTGGTTCGGGGCGCGTCGAGCGGCGAGGGGCTCGGCAACCGCTTTCTGGCCGAGATCCGCGAGACCGACGCGATCTGCCACGTGATCCGCGCCCATCGGGACGAGGGGGTCCCGCATCCCGAGGGAGACGGCGACCCGGCCGCCGACGCCGAGACGGTGGAGGCCGAGCTCGCCCTCGCCGACCTCGAGCAGGCCGAGCGGCGACTCGAGCGGGTTCGAAAGCAGGCGGGGTCCGGAGACGCGACCGCCGCGGCGGAGCGCGACTGGCTCGAGCGCGTGATCGAGGCGCTTGGCCGCGGCGAGCCGGCTCGCGGGGTCAAGACGCCGGGGGGCGCCGACCACGCCGCGGCGCACCTCCAGGCCCTGACCTCCAAGCCGGTCCTCTATGTCGCGAACGTCAGCGAAGAGGACGCCGGTCCGCCGCCCGAGCTGGTCGAGCACGCGCGCGGACGCGGGAACTGCATCGCGCTGAGCGCGCGTATCGAGGCCGAGCTGGGCGAGCTCCCCGATGACGAGGCCGCGGCGATGCGGGTCGAGCTCGGCATACCCGAGTCCGGGCTCGAGCGGCTGGTCCGAGCGGCGTACGAGCTGCTCGACCTCGTGACCTTCTTCACAGCACACCGCGGCAGCGAGGCGCGGGCGCGAGCGCTCCCCCGGGGCCTGACGGCATGGGACGCGGCGGGGCGGGTCCACGGCGAGATCCAGGCGGGATTCGTTCGCGCCGAGGTGATCGGATGGCACGACCTGGTCGAAGCCGGCGGTTATCCCGAGGCGCGCGAGCGGGGCTTGATCCGGACCGAGGGCCGCGACTACGAGGTCGCCGACGGCGACGTGATCACGATCCGGCACTGACCTCGACCCGGTCTCGACGGGCCGCGCCCCGTACGCGGCGCGGCCGCGTCTTGGCCTCCGGTTCGCCTGCAACTTCCGGGGCCAGGACTTGTTAAGGTTCGGCGATCAGTTGGTAAGCAAGCCTTAGTACGGCCTAATCCCACGGCGTCCAGACGTCGGGGAGCGGGGGAACCAACGGGGCCAAGGCCCCAGGGGCGAATCGGACCTCGATCCGTAGCGCGTCTCCTTCAGCGCGAGCCCGACAGCTAACCCCGCCGGCCGAGGAAAGGAGCCCGATGGACGGCAAGGCAGACGGCGCGCGCGCGGCCAGGCGATGGACACCGATCGCGCTCGCGGCGATCATGCTGACGGGATCGATCACCGCAGAGATCGCGGCGGCGGCCGAGGGCACGGCGGCCCCCGCCGCAGCCGGGACCGAGGATGCGGTCACCTCCGCCTCCGCCGGCGGGGGGACCGGAGGCGGGAGCGGCTCGAGCGCCGGATCCGGCTCCAAGTCCCTGAAGCTGAAGTCCGAGGACACCAGCCCGAGCAAGAGCTTCTTCTTCGGCAAGCGCAAGGCGACGTACCGCTACTCGATCGCGGGAACCAAGTCGCGGAACCTGAAGATCCAGGCCGTGGACAAGTCGACCTGGAAGGTCGCTCACACCTGGAAGCGGTCGAAGGTCACCCCCGGCAAGGTCCACACGATCAGCTGGGCCGGCACCGGTCGCCATCGCCGTTCAGCCCCGGCGGGCACCTACGTGTTCCGGGTGCGCACGCGTCACGGCGCGAACGCCAACCGTCGCCACGTCAAGGGCGGCGATCGCTCGTTTGCGATGTACCCGTACAAGTTCCCGGTCCGCTCACGGCACGCCTACGGCGACGGTTACGGCGCGCCGAGAGCTGGGCACGTCCATCAGGGCCAAGACGTCCTGGCCCCGTGCGGCAAGCGGCTGGTCGCGGCGCGGGGCGGGCGCGTCCAGTACAGCGGCTACCAGGCGAGCGGGGCCGGCTACTACCTGGTGATCGACGGCAAGGCGACGGGCCACGACTACGTGTACATGCACCTGCGCCGCGGCGGGCGGGTGAAGCAGGGGCAGCGGGTGCGGACCGGCGAGCGGATCGGCACGGTCGGCGAGACCGGCGACGCGTCGGGTTGCCACCTCCATTTCGAGATGTGGACCAAGCCCGGCTGGTATGAGGGCGGCAAGGCGATGCCGTCGGTCACCCGCCACCTCAAGTTCTGGGACCGTTGGAGCTAGGAGAACGCTCCCGATAGATTTCCGGCGTGCGAACCGAGCCTCGCTTTGGTGACGTCGCGCCCGGCGCCGGGCACTACGAGAGCTTCTACCTCAAGGCGACCCATCCCTCGGGCGGGCGCGGCGTGTGGATCAGGCACACGGTCCACAAGCGCCCGGGCTCCGAGCCGACGGCCGCGGTCTGGTTCACCCTCTTCGACGCCGACTGGGACGCGCCCCGGGCCACCAAGGCGAGCTTCGGCCCGGGTGAGCTCTCGGCCCCCCAGGGCGCATACATCCGGATCGACGGGGCGACGCTCGAGCCGGGGCGGGCCGTCGGGCGGATCGAGGGCCCCGAGCTCGAGGCGAGCTGGGAGCTCGAGTTCGACGATCCCGGCGAGCCGTTCCATCACCTCCCCTATGCGCGCCTCTATGACACGTCGCTGCCCCGGACCAAGTTCCTGAGCCCGTATCCGCGGGCGCGGTTCGACGGCGAGGTGACCGTGGGCGGCGAGCGGATCGAGGTCACAGGGTGGCCGGGCATGATCGGTCACAACTGGGGCGTTGAGCACGCCGAGCGCTGGGTCTGGATCCAGGGATCCGAGCTGGGCGGCGACGAGGGGAGCTACATCGACATCGCGGCGGGTCGGATCAAGGTCGGGCCGCTGACCACGCCCTGGGTCGCGAACGGGATGCTCCGGATCGACGGGGTCGAGCATCGCCTCGGGGGCTTCGATCGGATCCTGTCGACGAAGCTCGACGAGGAGCCGACGGGCTGCCGATTCCAGATCGCCGGGAAGGGCGTCAAGCTCCGCGGCCGGGTTTCATCGGAGCCGCGGAACTTCGTGGCCTGGGTCTACGCGGACCCGAAGGGGCCCGAGCACAACACCCTCAACTGCTCGATCTCCGACCTGGCGCTCGAGATCGAGCAGCCCGGTCGCGAGCCGCGCCGCATCGAGCTTGCCGGGACGGCCGCGTACGAGATCGGCATGCGCTCAACCGACCACGGCATCCCGGTTCAGCCCTTCCCGGACGGCTGATCACCTTCCCCTTCCCGCCTCGCGTGGCGCTTTCTTGCCGCCATGCGACCCCTTCCCCTTCCACCTCGCGTGGCGCTTTCTTGCCGCTATGCGGCCGAAAAGCGCCACGGGCGCCTAGTGGGGGTGACGGCGAAAGCGCGCCCAGGTGCTCTTCAGGCCCAGCCGTGCCTCGAGCACCGGGCCGGTGGTCTTCGCGCTGCCGCGCGAGCCGACGACCTTGGCCCGGACGATCCGCGGCGAATCGCCGCGCTTCAGGACCTTGATCCTGCGCAGCCGGCCCGAGAACAGCCCCGAGAGCCTGGATTCCATCTCGCCCTGGGAGTAGCGGACCCTCCAAGAGTGGTCCGGCGAGATGCCGTCGTAGGGATCGTTGACGCTCGTCAGGTAGCGGACCGGGCTGGCACCGGGGAACGCGTACTGGACGCTCTCGGTGCGGCCGCCGGAGCTCGAGAAGTAGAAGGCCGTCGCGACCTGCCCGTGATAGCGCAGGATCTCGCGCTTCGTGCGCCGGCACGCCCGGTTGGTGCTCGGCGTCTCGCTCGACTTGCCTCGATAGACCTGGCTTCGGGTGTCGTCGTAGACGTCGAACGACCCGCCGCGACCGCCGACCAGCGCGATCGATCGCGCCGACACCGCCACGGCGCGAAGCGCGGGCTGCGACCACGACGACGGCATCTCGTTCGCGACGACGCCCATCACGTAGTCGTCGAGGCCGACGACGTTTGTCACCAAGAGGGCCCCTCCCGAGGCCTTGACTCGCAGGCTGCCTCTGTAGACGCCCTTGTTGCGGATCCGGACCGCTCCCTTGCCGGCGGCCGTCGCCGCGCGGCCGCAGCGGGCGATCCGCCGGCCCCCGGAGCTGAGCAGCGCGACCCCGTTTCGCGAGCGCTTGAACCTGTATCCGTGGTGAGGGTGAAGCCGTTTGCCGCAGGCCTTCTTCGCCTTCTTGAACCCGATCGACCCGATCCCGCTCCCCAGCAGGACCCTGACCGGGTGGCGCGAGGCGCGGCGAACGCGGGCGTGCCGGTAGTAGTGGCCGAGGATCGAGCGGTAGCCGTGGCCGTGGCGAGCGAGCCCGTATGCGCCGTAGGCGCTCATCCCGACGCCGTGGCCGAACCCGTGGCCCTTGATCACCCAGGTCGCGCCGCTCGCCGGCGCGGCGGCCCCGGCGATCAGCAGCAACGTCGCCGCCGATCCGAGCGCGCCTCGTGTCGCTCTGCGCACATACACCTTCTCGGCCGTCCGGGTCCGGGCCTGAAGCCTTCCCGCCGTCCGCACCTGCGCCCCGAGCGCCTCGATTCACTTCCCGAGGCGTCGCTCTAGGCTGCGAACTCGAGGGTGCATTCGCCGGGTACTGTGAGTGGCCCGTGGCGACTGGAGGTCGGAGATGAGCATCGCGACAGCGGAGCAGGCCGTGCTCGACGGGGTCGAGAAGCGCCTCTACATCGACGGAGAGTGGCGCGACGCCGAGGGAGGCGGAACGCTCGGGATCGAGGACCCGTCCACCGGCGAGACGCTGTGCGAGGTCGCCGACGCGACCGCCGCCGACGCGACCGCCGCCCTCGATGCCGCGGTCGCAATCCAGCCCCAGTGGGCCGCGACTCCGGCCAACGAGCGGGCCGAGATCCTGTGGCGCGCCTTCGAGAAGCTGAACGAGCGTGCCGACGAGCTCGCCGTGTTGATGACGTTGGAGATGGGCAAGGCGGTCGGCGAGTCGAAGGCCGAGATCGCCTACGCAGCCGAGTTCTTGCGCTGGTTCTCGGGCGAGGCGCTGCGAATCGACGGGTACTACAAGGTGGCGGCGAACGGCTCCAGCCGGGTGCTCGTGATGCGCCAGCCGATCGGCCCGTCGTTCTTCATCACGCCGTGGAACTTCCCGACCGCGATGGGGACCCGGAAGGTCGGCCCCGCGATCGCCGCGGGCTGCACGATGGTCTGGAAGCCGGCGCAGCAGACGCCCCTGTCGGCCTACGCGCTCGCCCAGGTGCTCGAGGAGTGCGGCCTCCCGGGCGGGGTCCTGAACGTGATCACGAGCTCCTCCTCGAGCGCGGTCGCGGGACCCGTGATCGCCGATCCGCGGCTTCGAAAGCTGTCCTTCACCGGCTCGACTGAGGTGGGGCGGAAGCTGATCGCCCAGGCCGCGGAGAACGTCCTCAAGGTGTCCATGGAGCTAGGGGGCAACGCGCCGTTTCTGATCTTCGACGACGCCGACCTCGACGCCGCGGTCGAAGGCGCGATGATCGCCAAGATGCGAAACATCGGCGAGGCGTGCACCTCGGCCAACCGCTTC
>JBOGZB010000116.1:0-11598 GCA_050697175.1 Solirubrobacterales bacterium
GGGGTGGCATCCAGCGGCGCCGCCAGCGGGTCGGCGAAGTCGGGGAACGACACCCTGCCCCCCGCCTCCCGGACGATCAGCTGGCCGGCCGCGGCGTCCACCGACCGGCAGGCCCGGCCGGTCAGCATGCCGTCGAACCGTCCCGCCGCCACGTAGCAGAGGGAGATCGCGATCGACCCCACGGCGCGGCACCGGTAGGCCTTGCCCTCCAGGGCGGTGAGCAGCGGTACGGCCCACTCGGGCTTGGCCGACTCGATGCCGACCACCTCGAGCCCGAACCCGGGGCTCTCGGCCCGCAACGGGGCGCCGTCGACGAGCGCTTCCCGGCCGCGCCTGGCGCAGTACTCCTCCGAGGCCCCGAAGTCGTACACGTAGCCGAACTCGACGTCGGCCATCGTGGGGCCCGAGGCGACGGCGATGCTGAGCGAATGGGAAGGCAGCATGCGGCGCGCGTTGAGCGATCCGTCGAGCGGATCGACTATCACCGAGGTCCCGGAGCCCGGGTCGCCGAGCGCGACCTCGCCCCGCTCCTCGGAGATCACCGTGAAGTCGTGGCCCGCGGTGTGGAGCGCGTCGAGCTCGGCGAACACGATGTCCTCGCACCTGCGGTCGATGGCGAGCGTCCGGTCGCCTCCCTCGCCGACGCCCTCGTACACGGTGCGCGCCGCGATTCCCCGCTCGGTCGCAAACAGCTCCCGCTGCTCGCCCACGATTCGCCGGCACGCGCCCAGCCAGTCGGCGGCCAGCGCGCCCTCGCCGGCGGTCGGACCGCCGTTGTCGGCCGGTGCCCGCGCCACCCGGCTCATGCTAGTGACCGGCCGGCACGCGGCCGGTCGGCCGCTCGCTAGCGTTAAGACCGATGGAGGGAGACCCGCCCGACGCGACCGCGAGGCCCACCGAGGGCCAGGAGCTGGTCGTCGCACACGGCGACGGCGCGATGCTCGCGGTCGGCGCCGCGGGAACCGGGAGAACCGAGGCGCTGGCCCGCCGCCTTGGGCGCCTCGCCGAATCCGGCACCCCGCCCGAGCGGGTCCTCGTCCTGACCCGCTCGCGGGCATGTGCCACCGGGCTGCGCGCTCGGGCGGCGGCGCTGATCGACGGCCCCTACGAGGAGCTCCGGGTGGACACCTTCGAGGCGGCGGCGGAGCGGTTGCTTCGCGAGCACGCCCTCGAGGCCGGCCTGGACCCGTTCTTCGCCACGGTCCGGCTGGCCGACCGCCTGGCGATGCTGCTCGACCGCATCGACGACCTCTCCCTCCGCCGCCACGAGATCCGGGGCAATCCCGCCGGCCTGTTGGCCCGCATGCTCCGCCGAGTCGATGCGTTGAAGGCCGAGGGCGTCACCCCAGGCCAGCTCCGCGACTGGGCCGAGAGCGCCGAGCGTGAAGCCGGTGATGCCGCCGAGCGCGAGCGCACCGCGCGCGAGCGCGAGTTCGCCGACTTCTACGCGAGCCACGATCGCGTGCTCCGCGAGTGCGGCAGCCTCGACGCCGCCGACCTGGTGATCGAGCTGCGCCGCCTGCTCGCCGAGCGGGCCGACGTCCGCGCGGACGTGGCGAGCCGTTTTCAGCACCTGATGGTCGACGAGCTCGAGGACGCCGGCGCCGCCCATCTGACCCTGGTCGAGGAGCTCGCCGCCGAACGCGGAAACGTCCTCTGCGCATCCGACACCGACCAGGCGGTCCGCCGTCCCCCGATCGTCGCCGGCGATCCCGCGCCCTGGTTTCGCCGCGCCTTCCCCGACGCCCGGATCGTCCACCTCGACCGCCCCCTCCGCTTCCCCCCCGAGATGTCCCGCGCCGCCACCGCCGTCGCCGACCTCGCTAACGCCTCCACCATCACAGATCAAGTAGCGAGTGACCCTGCCGCCCCGATGGCGTCGCAACCCGACGGAAACGCAGCCGAAGGCGAGGCTTCCGGCGGAGTTACTAGGGACGAAGTCCCGGTGCGGGCGAGTGACCCTGCCACCCCGGTGGCGTCACAACCCGCCGACACCGCAGGCGAAGCCGAGGATGTTGGCGGAGTTGTTCAGGCTTCCGGCGGAGTTATTCAGGAGGACGTCGGCGGAGTTACTCCCAAGGCTTCCGGCGGAGTTACTCAGGAGGACGTCGGCGGAGCAATTAGGTTCTGGCGGTGTCGGGGCGAGCGCGCCGAGACGCAGGCGGCCGCCCGCGAGATCGAGCACCTGCTCGCCGCCGGCGAGGTCAGGCCGGAGGGGGTGTGCGTGATCGTCGGCTCGGGCTGGCGGGAGGCCCGCCTGGCGGCGGCCGCCCTCGAGGAGCGCTCGATCCCGTTTCGTTTCGCCGGGGACGCCGCCCTGTTCCAGCGACCCGAGGTCCGCGACGTGCTCGCGTGGCTTCGGATGCTCGCCGACCCCACCGACGCCGCCGCGGTGGTCCGGGCGCTGACCCGGGCCCCTGTGGAGCTTCGCTCGATCGACCTCGCCCGATGCACCGCGATCGCCCGCCGGCGCCGGCTGGACATGGTCTCGGCGCTCGAGGCGGCGCTCGAGAGCCCGCAGCTGCCGCCCGAGGCCCGCGACCGGATCCAGGCCTTCCTGAAGCTCCATGCCGCGGCCTCGGCGGCGCTCGAGCAGATGAGGGCCGACGTCTTCGTCCGGCGGCTGATCGAGCGGATCGGCCTGCGCCGCCAGCGGCTCTTCGTCGCGACGCCCGAGGCGGCCGAGCGCCTACAGAGCCTGTCGCGGCTGTCCGAGCTGGCCGCGGCGTGGACGAGGCGCGAGCCCCGCGGCTCCGTACGCGACTTCGTGCGGCACCTGACGGCGGTCGCGGACGCGGGGGAGCTCGAGAGCGCCGACTCGCCCCTGCCGTCCCCCGGGGCGGTGGTGCTCGCCGAGCCCGAGCAGGTCAAGGGCATGGAGTTCGACCATGTCTATGTCCTGGGTCTCGACCGTGGCGCGATCACCGCCCGCGGCCTGGAGGCGGGCGCGATCCCCTCGGCGCTGCTCTCCGAGGCCGGGGCGGCCGACGGCGAGGACGTCCGGTTCGCGGCGCGGGTGCGCCTGGCCTACCTGGCGTTGACCCGGGCCCGTCGCTCCGTGGTCCTCTCGTGGCCGGAGTCCGTCGGCGAGGAGCCGGTCGCTCCTTCGATCTTCTACGAGACCGTCCGCGGGGTGATCGACGTCGAGGAGGAGGTTCACGAGGAGGAGCTGTTCGGGCCCGCCGAGGGCCTTCACTCGACCTATCGGATGCTTCGTGACGAGGTTCTCGAGGCGTCGTGGCGCGCGGGCTCGGCGCTCTCGGAGATGCGACTGGACACGGCCGAGGACGTCACGCAGGCGGTGGCGCGCTACCTGGAGCTCGTCAAGCTCGCGGCCCTGGTCCAGCGGCCGGATGCCGAGCCGGCGGGCGAGTCGCTGGCCGCGATCAACGAGCTGATCGGCCGGGTCGCCTCGGCGGAGCAGCGCGCCGCGCTCGAGGCGTCGACACTCGACGAGTTCGTGATCGGCGAGGAAGCCGACCTTGCGGCCCGGCGCGACCTGGTCGCCGCGCGGCGCCAGCCGTCGCTCGAGCAGTTCATCCCGCGGCGGGGCGACGGCCTCGCCCTATCGGCCTCGGACATCGACCTCTACCGGACCTGTCCGCTCAAGTACAAGTTCGCTCGGGTGTTCGCGATCCCTCAGGAGCCGACGATCAACCAGCGCTTCGGGATCCTGATCCACCAGGTGCTGGAGCGCTTTCACACCGAGGCGCTTCAGGCCGAGGGCCGCGGCACGGATGCCCCCAACGGCGCCGCCGACCCCGATCGCGCCGGAAGCCTCGGTCGGCTGCTGGCGCTGTTCGAGGCGGGCTGGCGCCGGACCGGGTTCGGCGCGTCGGACGACGAGCTCCAGTACCGCGACCGGGCGGTCGCCGCGCTCGCCCGCTATCACGAGCGCCATCAGCACTCCGGGTCCAGGCCGGTCTGGCTCGAGCGCAGCTTCGCGTTCGCGATCGGGCCCCACAGCCTCCGCGGCCGGGTCGACCGAGTCGACAAGCTCTCCGACGGCCGCTACGAGCTGATCGACTACAAGACCGGAGCGCGCCGCAGCGGTCCGGGCGAGGACGTGCAGCTGGCGCTCTACAGGCTCGGCGCTCGGGAGGCATGGCAGGTCGAAGCCGGCCTGGGCAGCTACTGGTACGTGCTCGAGGACGAACGGGTCGAGATGGCCCCCCAGCCCGACGACGCCGAGCGCGTCGAGCGCACCGTCCTCGAGGTGGGCGCAGGGATCGAGGGCCAGGACTTCGAGCCGCGCCCCTCCCACGAGATCTGCAGCTGGTGCGACTACCGCCTCATCTGCCCGGCCTCAGAAGCCTGAGCCGCAGAGGCTGGGCAGGGGGCAAGGCCATGCCCGTCGTAACGGCGTGGGTCGTTTACTCAATGACATGCATCCACAGGGCGACCCACGTCTGGGCCAGCGACGAAGTCGCGATGCCGGCGCTTACGTCCTGCCGCCCCGCAACGCACCCGAACCCGCCGGCAGCGGAGCCGAAGGCGAGCAGCCGGCGGAGTTGCGACTTAGCTCTGGTCGTCGCCGCGCTGGCGCAGGAAGGTCTGGAACTCGCGGGCGATCTCGTCGGCGCTGACGTTCCCGCCGAGCTCGAGCTCGTCGCCCTGTGAGGCCTCGAGGCCCTGGACGAGCTTCTCGATCTCGGGGTTGGCGGCGACCGCCCGATCGACCTGATCCTCGAAGCGCTCGGTGGCGTCCTCGAGCTCGGAGGCCTCGATCGCCACCCCCGTCAAGCCCTCGAGGCGACGGAGCAGAGCCAGGGCGGCCTTCGGATTCGGCACCGCCGCGACGTAGTGAGGGATGGCCGCCCAAAGGCTCGCCGAGTCCAGCCCCTGCTCGCGACACGCGTCGTGGAGCACCCCGACGATCCCGGTGGGCCCCTCGTAGCTCGAGCGGCTCAGCCCGAGGCGCTCGATCAGCGCAGGATCCGAGGCCAGGCCCGTGATCGGCACGGGCCGGGTGTGCGCGACCTCGCCGATCAACGCGCCCAGGGTGATCACGATCTCCGCATCGAGGCGTCGGGCGGCCTCGACGATCGCCCCGGCGAAGGTCCGCCAGCGAAGGTTGGGCTCGACGCCGCTGAACAGAGCCAGATCGCGCTCCGCCGCCGGGACCTCCACCGCGAGCAGCGTGTTGGCGGGCCAGTCGATCTCGCGCGTCAGCCCCTCGATGAGGCGGATGGTGGGCCGGTTGACCTGGAAGTCGTAGAACTCCTCGGGGTCGAGCCGTGCGACCACCTGCGGATCCAGCGAGGCGGCGACGGCCTCGAGCGCCGCGGTGGCGGCGCTTGCGGCGTCGTTCCAGCCCCCGAACGCACAGATCAGCGCCGGCGAGCGGAGGTCCGGGGGATCGCCCTCCCAGATGATCGGATCCATCGGCCGAGCCTATCCAGAAAGCCGCGCGGCGCGGAGGGCGCGCCGTCCGAGGCCGTGTTCACGATCACGACATGGAAGCCGCGGTTGCGACCGAGACCGATCGAAGCCACGCGGCGCAGATCGCCGACCTTCGGCCGGGACAGCGGTTCGAGGGACGTTATGCCTGCGTGCGCAAGGACCGCCTTACGTCTCGAAACGGCGGCTCGTATCTGGCGATCGAGCTCCGGGATCGCTCCGGGACCCTCTCGGGCCGGGTGTTTCGCGAAGCGGACCGCATCGGGCTGCGCTTCGAGCGCGGCGACGCGGTCATTGCCCGCGGCCGCCTGGAGCGCTATCGCGGCCAGCCGGTGGCGGAGCTCGACGACGTGCGGCGCCTCGACCCTGGGTCGTTCGACCCGGCCGAGTTCCTGCCCGCCGCCTACCGTTCGGTCGAGGAGCTCGAGGGCTTCATCGAGCATCTCGTCCGCGAGGTCCACGATCCCGGCCTGCGCGCGGTCGTGGAACGGTTGCTGCTCTCAGGACCGTCGGCGAAGGAGTTTCGCCGCGCCCCCTGCACGCGGGCGGGCCACCACGCCTATCTCGGCGGCCTGATCGAGCACACGGTCGCCGTCGCCACCATGGTCGGCGAGCTCTGCCAGCTCCACCCCAGGCTGGACTCGGACCTGCTGATGGCCGCGGCGCTGATCCACGACGTCGGCAAGACCCGAGAGTTCGCCTACGGAGCCGAGATCGAGACCACGGAGGAGGGTCGTCTGCTCGGACACCTCGCGATCGGCGCGCAGATGATCGCGTCCGAGTCCGGGGAGCTCGGCGAGGAACGGCGGCTTGCGCTTCTGCACTGCGTGCTCTGCCATCACGGGCCCGACGCGGCGGGGCGGGGCGGCGGGGCGGCGGGGCGCGGCTTCGGCTCGCCGGAGGCGGTCGGCCTCTACCGGCTGAACGCCCTCGACGCATCTGTCAAGGGCGTGCTCGAGCACGGCATCTGAGTCACTCGCCGCCGCGCGGCGCCATCACTCGCCTGACCATCTGCGCCGCGATCAGCAGGGCGAGGCCCGCGAACAGGAGCTCGAGCGTGCGTTCGGGGATGCCGTTCGAGATCGCGACTCCGGCCGCGACTCCGATCGGCGAGACGACTCCGAGGATCAGGCCGTCGCGGATCCGGACGTTGCCGTATCCGTGCTGACGTCGGGCGCCGAGCATCGCTACGAAGACGATCGCGAGCAGCGACGTCGCCTCGGCGCGGACCTGGGTCTGATCGAGGAAGATCACCAGAGCCGGGACGAACAAGACGCCCCCGCCGACGCCGACCAGCCCGCCGAGCGTTCCGCCGGCGAAGCCGAGCAGGGCTGCCGCGAAGTACTCCATCAGGGCACGATCAGGTCGACGGCCGTCGCGACGAGGAAGATCGCGAACAGGAGCGCAACCGCGCGCTCCGAGATCCGCTGCTGAAGCGCCGTGCCCGCGACCACGCCGGCCAGCGCCGGGACCCCGACCAGAGCTGCCTGGGGCACGTCGACGTTCCCGTACAGCGCCTGGCCAACCGTCGCGTACGCGGCGATGATCACGATCGCCGCGAGGCTGGTTCCGGTTGCCTCGCGTTCGCCGTAGCCGAGCCACAGGACCAGGAGCGGCACGATGATCGTTCCGCCCCCGACCCCGAACAGGCCGCTGAACATCCCCGCCGCGGTCGCGATCGCCACCAGCTTGAGGACTCGATCGCGTGCCACGGGCGGCGATACTAGTAACCGTGAGGGCCGCCACCGCCAGGATCGGGTGATCGCGGTGTCGGGGACCCCGGCATCGGCCGTCCGGTTGATCCAGCCCCTGGTCGACGCTCCGGCTGAGTCCGCCGCCCTGCTCGACGTCGACGGGACGCTGGCTCCGATCGTCGAGGTTCCGAGCGACGCCTCGGTGCCGGACGACACGCGCCAGGCGCTGCGCGAGATCGCGCGACGCCTTGCGCTCGTCGCCTGCATCTCGGGGCGTCGTGCGATCGACGCCCGGCGGGTCGTGGGCGTCGATGAGATCACCTATGTCGGCAACCACGGTCTCGAGGTGCTGGCCCCGGGGCGTGACGAGCCGGCGCTCGACCCGGCGGCCGAGGCGCGCTCGGGGGTGGCGCGAGACTTCGCCTCCTCTCTCGAAGGCGGTGAGCTCGAGTCGGTCGGCATGCGCCTCGAGGACAAGGGCCCGATTCAGGCTCTTCATTGGCGCCGATCGCCCGACCCCGCCGCGGCCGAGCGCGAGGCCCGACGGATCGCCGATCGCGCGGAGCGCGCCGGGCTTGAGCCCCGATGGGGCAGGAAGGTGTTGGAGCTTCGGCCGACGGCCGGGATCGACAAGGGCACCGCCGTTCGCCGGCTGCTCGAGGGCCGGGGGGTAAAGCTCGCCCTGTTCGCCGGCGACGACACGACGGACCTCGACGCGTTCAACGCCCTGCGCTCGATGGTCGACTCGGGCGGGCTGCGAGCCGCCGTATGCCTCGGAATCGGCTCCGCGGAGGCACCACCGGGCCTCGGCGGCGCCGCGGACGCGCTGCTCGAGAGCCCGGCGGAGCTCGCCGGCGTCCTGCACGGTCTGTCGATGGCCCTCGGCTCGGAAGAGGAGCGGGCACCGCGCTGATGCTGTTCGTCGACCTGCTGCGAATCACGGTGCTGTTGATCGGCGCGACCGCGACCGCGCTGGGCGCGGTGACGGTGCTCGCCGCGAGCCGGGACGCATCGTCGGCGACCGTGATCGTCGCCGGGGCCTGGTGGGCCGTCGCGGTCGTCGTCGGCTCGATCCTCGGGAGCTCGTCACGGGCTGCCCAGGCGATGTCTCGGGCCCTCGCCTCTGCCCGGACCGCCACCTCGCTTCCGACCGAGAGCCCGGGGCGGATCGCCGTCCTGCGACTGTGGCCGATCGGCGCCTTCGCGCTGATCGTCGGCGGGCTCGGCTGGGTCGTCCCCCAGGTGACCGCGGTCGGCGCCGGGTACGCGATCCTCAACGCGCTCGCCTGGCGAAACCGTGAGCACGCCGTGAGCGCGATCGAGGAGCGCGACGGGACGCGGTTCTACGTCGAGCCCGGGTCGGCGTTCCAGCCCGTCAAGCTGGTTCGGACACCGGGGCTCGGCCGCGATCGCATGCCCGCCGGCCATCCCCCGCCGCCCCAGCCGAGCGTCGAGTCCTGACCACCTCGCATCGCGGCTCGTCGGCCTTCGGCTGTCCGGCCGGCCGCCGCGCCAGACCGCGCGCCAGCGCGGTCCTCGCACCGAGCGCGGCCGTCAACCCGGCCGCTCCCGCCAGCACAAGCCCCGCTCGCGGGTCGATCGACTGGCTGAGCCACCCCGTGATCGGCCCGCCGATCGGGGTCGAGCCGAGGAAGACGATCGAGTAGAGCGCCATCACCCGGCCGCGCATGGCGGGCTCCGCGGCGAGCTGGAGCGAGGAATTGATGCCCGCCGCGAAGGTGACGCTGGCGGCTCCGAGCGGGACCAGCGCGACCATCTCGAGCGGGAGGGTGGGCGCAGCAGCGGCAATCAGCGCCACGCAGCCAAAGCCGGCGGCCGCGCCGATCAGGAGCCGTGGTCCCGCCTGCCCGCGCGCGCCGGCAGCGAGGGCGCCGGCCACCGAGCCGACCGCCATCGCGACCGCGAGCGCCGTATAGGTGGCCGCCCCACCGTCGAAGCTGAATCGCGCCAGCAGGGGGAGGATGACCTGAAAGTTGTATCCGAGGGTCCCGACAACGGCCATCATCGCCAGGGGAATCGCCAGCGCCGGCGTCGCGAGCACGTAGCGCAGCCCGGCTCGGACGGCCCCAGGCCCGCCGGTCGTCTGCGGCGCCGGCCCGAGCTCGCGAGGCTCCATCGCACGCAGCGCGACGATCATGGCCAGGAAGGACAGCGCGTTGATCGCGAAGCACGGGGCCACCCCGACCGTGGCGATCAGGAGACCGGCGCCGGCGGGCCCGACGATCCGCGCCGAGTGGATCAGGACGCTGTTCAGGCTCACGGCGTTGACGACCCGCTCCGATCCCACCATCTCGATCGCGAAGCTCTGGCGGGCGGGGTTGTCGACCGAGTTGACCGTTCCGCGGACGAAGACCAGCGCGTAGACCATCCAGGGCGCGACCACGTCGGCCGTGGTGAGGCCCCACAGGGCCAAGGCGGGCAACATCATCAACGCCTGGGTGACGATCAGCAGTGACCGTTTCGGAAAGCGATCCGCGAGCAACCCGCCCCAGGCTCCGAACAGGAGCATGGGCAGAAACTGGAGGGCCGAGGTGATCCCAACCGCTACGCCGCTCCCGGTCAGCGCGAGGACCAGCCACATCTCGGCGACGATCTGCATCCAGTTGCCGCTCAGCGAGACGATCTGTCCCGCGAAGTAGCGCCGGTAGTTCGGCACGGCGAGGGATGTGAAGGAGCGACGGAGCGCGGCGCTCACCCGCGCTCACCATCCTGGAGGTGCTCGAGGATCTCGGCGGCACGAGCCAGAGTGGCCACGTCGTCGTCATCGAGAGAGCGCAGCCGCTTCGCCAGGTAGGCGTTCTTGCGGGTCCGGAGTCTCGCGAGCAGCGCCCGGCCGCGGGGCGTCGCGCTGACGATCGACGACCGTCCGTCGTGCGGATCGGCGGCTCGGGTGAGCAGTGCGTCCTCCTCCAGCCGGGCGACGATCCGGGTCGCGGTCGGTCTCTTGACCCGCTCGATCGCGGCCAGCTCGCTCGGGGTCAGCGGGCCGCGCAGCTCGATCGACGCCAGCGCCGAGGCCTGGCTGGGGGTGAGGTCGGTCCCGGCCTCCTGGCGGAGACGACGGGCCATGCGAGTGATCGCCAGCCGAAGCCGCGCTGCGATCTCGCTGATCGCTTCGCTTTCGGACGTCTGCTCCGGCAAAGTCGTTGGCATCGCTAATTAGTTTAGCAAACTACCTCCGCGGTGATCGGAGCCGGGCGCGCTTTCTGAGCCTCGAGAACTCACGCCAGGACCTCGCATTGGCGACCTCCGGCGCGGTCAGCCATGCGCGGCGCGCGGTGGCCACCCCATAGCGCACGTTGTCCATCGTCTCGACTCGATGCGCGTCGGTGTTGACGCAGATCATCACCCCCGCCTCAGCGGCGAGCCTCGCGTGGCGTTCGGACAGGTCGCGCCGGTTCGGGTTGCCGTTGATCTCGAGCATCGTGCCGGTCCGGGCCGCGGCCTCGGCGATCCGCTCGACGTCGATCTCGTACGGCTGGCGCCGGTTGATCAATCGCCCGCTCAGGTGGCCGATGCAGTCGACGAGCGGGTGCTCGATCGCCTCCAGCACGCGCTCGGTCATCTTCCTCTCCGAGATCTGGAAGGAGGTATGCACGCTCGCGATCACCCAGTCCAGCTCGCCGAGCAGATCGTCGTCGTAGTCCAGGGACCCGTTCGGGTTGATGTTCACCTCCGAGCCCGCCAGAACGCGGAGGCCGCGCTTGCCGGCGTTCAGCGCCCGGACCTCCTCGATCCGCTTCTCGAGCTGGCCAGCGGTGACATGGTTCCCGAAGCCGTGACTCGCCGAGTGGTCGGTCACCGCCAGGTAGGCGTAGCCGCGAGAGCGCGCCTCGGCTGCCATCTCCTCCAGCGAGTTGTGGCCGTCCGAGAGCGTCGTATGGCAATGCAGGTCGCCACGGATGTCGTCCAGCTCGATCAGGGTGGGCAGGCCGCCGCTCGCCGCGGCGGCGATCTCACCCCTCGCTTCGCGAAGCTCGGGCTCGATGTAGTCAAGGCCGAGCCGCGCGTACACCTCTGCCTCGGTCTCGTGGCGCGCCAGCTCTCCCGAGTCGGTGTCGGTGATCCCGTGCTCGGACACCGAGAGGCCCATCGCCACCGCCCGCTCCCTGAGCTCCACGTTGTGCCCGGCGGACCCCGTGAAGTGCTGGAGCAGGTTGCCGTAGGCCTCCGGCGCGACGATTCGAAGGTCGACCGCGACCCCGTTGTGAGTCGTCACACGAGCCCCGCCCTGGCCCGCGGAGCCCTTCGCCGCCACCAGGGGATGCTCGAGCAGGCACCGCGCGAGCGCTTCGGGGTCGGTCGCGGTCGCGATCAGATCGACGTCGTGACAGGTCTCGGCCCAGCGCCTGGCCGAACCGGCGATCTCGACCGCGTCGCTCGCCGGGTCGGCCCGCAGGTCGGCCGCGAGCCGCTCGGCCACGGGCAGCACCTCGGAGAGCAGGAGCCGCTCGGTGGGCCCGGTCTCGGCGAGCTCTCCGAG
>JBOGZB010000117.1:0-3132 GCA_050697175.1 Solirubrobacterales bacterium
GTCGAGTTGTGCCCGCTGCTGGCCTCGATCGAGCCCGTCCGAGCCGGCCAGCAGGTCATCCAGCGCCCGAGCGCGATGCCGGAGCTCGAACCGGTAGCCGCGCACCGTCGCCTCGCTGACCGCGCGAACCAGCTCCGGCTGCTCGCGCACCAGCTTGCTGGTCGTCGAGAGCCAGAGCTCCGGATACCGCGGTGCCCCGTAGTCGTCGACTCGAAACACGCGGTTCGAGACTCCCTTGCGGCTCAGGGCGACGCCCTCCGCGTTCCAGAACGCCGTCACGGCGTCCACCTTTCCCGCGGCGAGGGCTGAGACGGCCTGAAAGCCGATCGTCACCCGGTTGACGGAGGAGGGCTGGACGCCGTCGGCCTCGAGGACCGAGTCGAGCACCGCGTCGTCCGAGGGCAGGCCGGTGACGCCGACCGTGCGCCCCTCGAGGTCGCGCGGGCGCCTGACCGAGCCCTGGGCGATCACCGCCGCGAGCGGCCGTTGAACGATCGGGACGATGCCGGTCACGTCGAGGCCGTGCTCGTAAGCGATCGCCAGGTCGTGGATGTCGAGGATCGCGAACTGCGCCCGACCAGCCTCGAGCAGCTTCGGCGCGTCGGTTGAGGCCGAGGGCTGCTGAACGCTCAGATCGACGCCGGCGTCGCGGTAGTAGCCCCGGGCGAGCGCGGCGTAGATCCCCGTGTGGACGGCGTTAGGCTGGAAGTCGAGGACCAGCGTCGCGCCTTTCGGCGCGCCCGGTTCAGCGCCGCCCCCGCCGCAGTCGGCCAAGCCGGCCGCGACCAGGACGGCCGCCAGCAGCGCGGCGACCCTCCACATCGATTCGGGAGGATAGTCGCGCCGTGCCGCGTAAGAGGCGATCGGGGTTTGCCAAGCAGGCGGGCCCCGAGGCGGATAGACTCCCGCCGCCCGTGCCACCCCCCGGCGCGCAGCCCCAAACGAGAGCTTCGAGGAGGTTCATTCAGTGCAGGATCGAGGACTCGCCGCTTACGTAGCAGAGCTGATCGGCACCATGCTCTTGGTGTTCGCGATCTGCACCGTCGTGACCCTCTATGTCGCGACGACCTCCAGCGCGCAGACCGGCTCGGACTTCGCGGTCGTGGGATTGGTCCACGCGTTCGTGCTCTTCGGGTTGATCATCACCCTCGGCGTGGTCAGCGGTGGGCACTTCAACCCGCTGGTGACCCTTGCCGCGGCCGTGCTCAAGCGGATCGACCCTGTCGACGCGCTCGTCTACATCCTCGCGCAGCTCTCCGGCGGCGTGCTCGGGGCGCTCATGGTCAAGGCCTTCCTGCTCGACGAGGGCCGGGCCGGCCATTACGGCGCCCTATCGATCAGCCCCCTCCTGTCCGGGGCCCTCGCAGGAGCGTGCATCGAAGGGATCGGCACGTTCCTGCTCGTGCTGGCGGTCTGCGCGGTGGCGTTCAACCCGCGAGCCCGCAAGGATTGGGCACCGCTCGCCATCGGCTTCACCCTCGGCCTCGACATCATGATCTTCGGCCCCCTCACCGGCGGTGGGTTCAACATCGCTCGCTGGTTCGGGCCTGCGCTGATCGGCAATGACTTCACGAACACCTGGGCGTACATCGTCGGGCCGATCGTGGGCTCGCTCGCCGCTGCAGGTCTGTACCGATTCGTGATCGCCGGGTCTCAGTACGCCCTCGGTCCGGAGCCGCCGACCGAGGCCGGCGAGGTGATCGAGAACGTGGCCGCCGACGTCGAGACCGTGTCCCGGCCGCGCCGCAAGTAGCAGGAGCCGCGCTGCTGTAGCTTCCGGGCCGTGAGGCGCGTCACCTTCTCGCGCAACTACACCCTCTCGCTGTCGAGAACCTGCCGCTGCTACTGCAAGTACTGCGCGTTCGCCACCCATAGGGCGCACCTCTACGCGCCGGACGAGGTCGAGGCGCGGCTCGACGAGGCTCTGAAGCGAAACACCAAGGAGCTCCTCGTCCTGACCGGCGAGCGGCCCGAGGTGAATCCCGAGGTGGCGGAGATGCTCGTCTCGTGGGGCCACGAGGACTTCGTCTCGTATGTCGTCTGGACCTGCGAGCGCGCGCTCGATCGCGGCCTGCTGCCCCACACGAACCTCGGCGTGCTCAGTGAGCGCGACCTGGCTCGGCTTCGCGAGGTGACGGCGTCGCAGGGCCTGATGCTCGAGTCCGTCTCCGAGCGCCTGATGGAGACGGTCCACGCCGGATCGCCGACCAAGCACCCGGCCCGGCGACTCCAGACGATCGAGGCGGCCGGCCGGCTCCGGATTCCGTTCACGAGCGGGATCCTGGTCGGGATCGGCGAGACCGAGGAGGAGCGGATCGCCTCGCTCGAGGCGCTGGCCGCCGTTCACGCCCGCCACGGCCACATCCAGGAGATCATCCTCCAGAACTTCGTCCCCCATCCCCGCTACTACGGCCGCGAGGTCGCCGAGATCGCGGACGAGGCCGCTCGACAGCGCTGGCAGGACGGGCTGGGCGGAGAGGGGAAAGCCGCGGCAGCCCATCGAGTGAGTGATTCACCGGAACATGTCCGGTCGATCACTCACTCGGACGGAGGAGGCACGCCGCTTCCCGACTGGGCCTCAGAGGTGACCCTCGACGACATGAAGCTCCTGGTCCGGGAGTGCCGGCGGCTGATGCCGGACGTGGGGATTCAGATCCCGCCCAACCTCGCCGACTGGTGGGACGAGCTGGTCGCCGAGGGCGCCACGGACCTGGGCGGGCTGTCGTCGAACGGAGATCACATCTCGCCCGAGCACGCCTTCCCGAGCCCTCATCAGGTGCGGAAGCGCCTCCAGCCGAACGGATACGCGCTGACCGAGCGCCTCTGCACCTACCCGCAGTACCTGGACCCTGAGTGGATGGAGCAGGGGGTCCTCGACGTGGTGAAGCTCAAGTACTGGAGCTTCATCCCCCGGAAGGGGTCGGGGCGACGGGCCGAGCGGGAGATCGCGGCGGACGCCGCCCCGCGAGCGATCGAGAAGGGGCGGCGCGGCGAGGCCCTCACCGAGGAGGAGATCTGCGCGCTGTTCGCCGAGACCCGCCCCGAGGTGATCGAGGAGATGCGGGTCGCCGCGGACGGGCTGCGCGCCGAGCTGGCCGGGGACCGGGTCACGTTCGTCGTCAACCGCAACAT
>JBOGZB010000118.1:0-6510 GCA_050697175.1 Solirubrobacterales bacterium
CGTCCTGCGCGCCCGGCTGTATGAGCACGAGCTGGCCGCGCAGCGCGCCGAGATCGCCTCCGAGCGTCGCTCCCAGGTGGGCTCGGGCGAGCGCTCGGAGAAGATCCGCACCTACAACTTCCCGCAGAACCGGGTCACCGACCACCGGATCAACCTCACCGTCCACAACCTCGACGAGGTGCTGGCGGGGAGCGTGCGCGAGTTCACCGATGCGCTCGCCGCCGAGGAAAAGCGCGAGCTCCTCGAGGCCGAGGCGAGCGGGGCGGCCTCATGAGCGGCGCGGGGACCGTCCGCGACGCGCTCGGGGCCGCGACCGACGCGCTCGAGGCTGCGGGGGTCGAGACGCCGCGCCTCGACGCGGAGCTCCTGCTCGCCGAGGCGACCGGACGGGGCCGCGCGAGCGTCGCCGCCGACCCCGCCGCCGAGATCGCTCCGGCCGCGGCCCGCCGCTTCGGCGAGATGGTCAGGCGGAGGACGCGCCGCGAGCCGGTCGCCTACATCCTCGGCCGCAAGGGCTTCCGGGGCCTCGAGCTCGAGGTGGACGGCCGGGCGCTGATCCCCCGTCCCGAGACCGAGCTCCTGGTCGAGATCGCGCTCGAGCTCAGGCCGCGAAGGGCGCTCGACGTCGGAACCGGGTCCGGCGCGGTGGCGCTCGCCGTGGCCGACGAGCTCCCGGATTGCGAGGTCACGGCGACCGACACCTCGGGGCCGGCGCTCACACTCGCGGAGCGAAACGCCGCACTCCTGGGCGCCGGGCGCCGGGTCCGGCTCGAGCCGGGGACCGTGCCCGAAGACGGGGCGTTCGACCTGGTGCTCGCCAACCTCCCCTACGTGCGCGACGACGAGTGGGACGCGCTGGCCCCGGAGATCAATCGCTACGAGCCGCGGGAGGCCCTGGTCGCGGGCGCCGACGGGGTCGAGGCGATCGCCTCGGTCACCCCGGCTGCAACCGCGGCCCTCGCTCCCTCGGGCTCGCTCGCCCTCGAGGTCGGCGCGGGCCAGGCCGGGACTGTGGCCGAGATGATGCTCGACCTCCGATTCGGCCAGGTGGAGGCGCGGTCGGACCTCGCCGGCATCCCGCGGGTGGTGCTCGGCCGCATGGCCCCAGCCTGATGGTCGTGTCCATCGAGCGTGATGGCGCGGCCGAGGCTCGCCGGGCGCTCGAGCGCTGCATGGCTCGCGGCGGGGTGGCGGTGTTTCCCGCCGACGGCCTCTACGGCCTCGCCTGCGATCCCGCGGACGCGGCCGCGATCGAACGGATCCACGCGATCAAGGGACGCGACGACGGCAAGCCCTCGGCGGTGATGTTCTTCTCGCCGCTCGCGATGCGAGAGCTGATCTCGACGGTGGGGCCCCGCACCCGCGAGGCGATGGCGGCGTCGCTGCCCGGGCCCGTGACCCTGGTGGTCGACAATCCCGCAGGCCTCTATCCGCTCGCCTGCCGCGAGGATCCCTCGCGACTCGGCGTCCGGATGATCCAGGGCCCGCTCGAGGGGGCCGAGGTGGCGATCTTCCAGACCTCGGCGAACCGTTCGGGCGACCCCGCCCCCTCGCGCTTCGCCGAGCTCGATCCGAGAGTCGCCGGCTCGGCGGACCTTTCGCTCGACGGGGGGGACCTGACCGGCTCGGCGTCCACGGTCGTGGACGTCACCGCGATCGAGCGCGGTGTCGAGCCGGTCGTCCTGCGCGAGGGCGCGATCAGCTCGGAGGAAGCCCGGCGGCTTCTCGAGCCCGCTCGAGGCTCGTGAAGAACTCGAGGCGACGCAGCTTGCCGCCCCCGACCGTCGCCAGTCCGACCGCGGGCTGCTCGGTCTCGATCCCGCTTCGGCTTCCCCGGGCCCGAATCTTGAACTCGACGATCACCCGGCCGTCACCGACCTCGTGGAACCTCCCGGCATCGAGCCCCACGTGGTCCATCGCCTCGAGGAAGGACTCCCACCAGCGGCGCACCCCGTCGGGCCCGCGGTAGACGTCGGGCTCGCTCGCCACGTCGGCCGTGGTCACCATCTCGAACCGGTCGTCGACGAGCTCCAGGGCCCGTTCGTAGGTATCGGAGTCGAGCAGCGTGAACGCCCGCTCCACCAGCTCCAGCTCGTCAGAGGGCACGAGTCAAGTATCGCCGCTGGCGGCGGAGCGACCGACCCTAGCCCGACGCGGCGGCCACCGTCGAGCGGACGAACATCTCGCATGCGCGGCGAAGCGCCGGCGTCTCGCCGCTCTCGACTCGCTCCAGCGCGAGCCCGCTGATCCCGGCGCTGATCAGCACCGCGAGGCCGTCGGCGGTCCGCTTGGAAAGGCCCGGCTCCGCCCGGCCGAGCATCTCCAGCAGCACCTCGCGCCAGCCCGAGCGCTCGGCGTTCATGACGTCTCGCACCTCGTCCTCGACCACCGAGACGGCGCTGAGGTCGAAGTAGACCCGCGCCACGCGGACGTCGCGATCCATCAGGCCCCAGATGCCGTCGAGCGCTCCGCGAACGATGCCCTCGATCGTGCTCGCCTCGCCCACCGACTCGGTGACGGCCTCGGTGATCTCCTCGCCCAGAGTGCGGCCGGCCGCCGCGACCAGGCCCTGCTTGGAGCCGAAGTGATACGCGATCAGCGCCTTGTTCTCGCCCGCGAGGGCGGCTACCTTGGCGACCGTCAGGCCGGCATACGCGTCGGCCTTCAGGACCTCCAGGCCGGCCTCGAGGATCCGCTCGCGGGCTCCCGTGGATGGGCGCCCGGGACGCGGACGGGCCTCGGCGGCGACCGTGCTCATGCGGCCGCGGTGAGCATCGCCGGGTCGAGGCCCATCGCCGCGAGCTTCTTCGAGAGCGACTTCGCCGCGTACTCGAAGATCTCCGACGAGTGGTAGAAGGGCGTGTCGAAGTTGTAGGGGTCGTCCACCCACGGCGGCACGAACACGAGCGGCGCGACCGGCAGGCACTCCTTCAGCGTGTCCTCGATGATCTTGGCGTTCTTCTGGTCGGCCTTGATCGCGTCGGCCAGGAACTTGACGCCGAAGCCGACGTGCCGTGACTCGTCGCGGTTGACAGCCGTGAACCCCTGGACGAAGCCCGGGAACCAGCCGCGCTCCTTCATCGACTTGATCATGAACCTGGCGGCGGTGAGGGCGAGCATGCCCTCGATCACGACCATGTAGACGGTCACCCCGCGAACCAGCGCGCCGAAATCGCTGGGATCCTTGCGCAGGTTCTCCGCGCACTCGTGGAGGATCCCGTCGAACATCGTCTCCCAGTCCTTGTTGACGACGTAGCGGTGCATGTTGAGCTGCTCGCCGATGCCGTCGGCGTTGGAGTCGAACACCTCCCGGTAGAAGCGGTCCCAGAACACGACGTGCTTGGCCTCGTCCGAGATCTGCGTCGTGAGGAAGAGCTGCGCCTCCTTCTGCGGAGTCGCGATGGCGAACGGCAGGAGCTCGACCGTGACCCGGTCCTCGGCGATGAAGAACTGGGAGAAGCCGAAGGAGAGGAACTTCCGCTCCTCCTCGGTGAACATGCTGTCGTCCTCCCACTGGCGCCGGTCCTCGGTGAAGTCGAAGTCCTCGGTCGACCAGTGCTGGCGCTGCCAGCGCATGACCAGCTTCTCGTAGGAGGGAGCGGCCTCGACGATCCGGTCGAGGCCGGCCATCACCTTGTCGATGTCACCGTCGAGGAGGACGCTGAGCGCCTCGTCGTCGGTATGGAGCTCGGGCGTGCCGTTGGTGGTGGTGCTCATCTCTCCTCCTGGTGGTGGGCCGGCCGCCGGACGCGCCCGGCAGCCGCTCGTGGTCGGGTCGCGGGTATTTAATCAAACGATCAATAAGTATTCTCTCCCGGCCGCCGCCTCCGTCTCGGGCGGCGACCGGGAAGCGAGTCGGTTCCCATCGCGCGGTGGCCGTAGAGTGTCGGACGTGAGCCAGATTCCCGACGACTTCCAAACCGCGCCGCTCGCCGAGGTGGATCCTGCGATCGCCGAGGTGCTCCAGCGCGAGCTGCGCCGCCAGCAGGGCACCCTGGAGATGATCGCCTCCGAGAACTTCGTTCCGCAGGGGGTGCTCGAGGCGGCGGGCTCCGTGCTCACCAACAAGTACGCCGAGGGCGACCCGGGGCGTCGCTACTACGGCGGCTGCGAGGAGGTCGACGTCGCCGAGCAGCTCGCCATAGACCGGGCCCGAGAGCTGTTCGGCGCTGAGCACGTGAACGTCCAGCCGCACTCCGGCGCCCAGGCCAACAACGCGGCCTACATGGCGATGCTCGATCCCGGCGACACGATCATGGGCATGGCGCTCGACCACGGCGGTCACCTGACGCACGGGATGAAGCTCAATGTCTCGGGCAAGCTCTACGAGGTGGTCGCCTACCACGTGCGGCGCGAGGATCTGCGCTGTGACATGGAGGAGGTCGAGCGGCTCGCGCGCGAGCATCGGCCGAAGGTGATCGTCGCCGGATGGTCGGCCTACCCCCGCCAGCTCGACTTCGCGGCATTCCGCGAGATCGCCGACCAGGTCGGAGCGAAGCTGATGGTCGACATGGCCCATTTCGCCGGGCTCGTGGCAGCCGGCGAGCATCCAAGCCCCGTCCCTCACGCCGATGTGGTCACGACGACGATCCACAAGACGCTTTGCGGTCCTCGGAGCGGGATGATCCTCTGTCGCTCCGACCTGGCCAAGGACATCGACCGGTCGGTGTTCCCCGGGCAACAGGGTGGTCCGCTGATGCACGTCATCGCGGCCAAGGCGGTCGCCCTCCGGATCGCCGCATCGCCGCAGTTCAAGGAGCGCCAGCGTCAGACGATCGCCAACGCGCGGGCGTTCGCCGCCGAGCTGATCGACGGCGGGATCTCCGTTCTGACCGACGGTACGGACGTTCACCTGGTCCTGGTCGACCTCGGGCCCACCGGGCTCGACGGCAAGGCCGCCGAGGACCGCCTCGAGCAGGTAGGGATCACGGTCAATCGAAATGCGATCCCGTTCGACGAGCGGCCACCGATGAACCCTTCCGGGCTTCGCATCGGCACGCCCGCGCTGACGACGCGCGGGCTGCTCGAGGACGACATGCGCGAGATCGCCCAGGTGATTTCGATCGCCCTCTCGGACCGCTTTGACGCCGAGCGCGAGACGCTCTCGGAGCGCACCCGAGCCCTGATCGAGAGCCATCCGCTCTATCCGGAGCTCGAAGCCGCCGCCGTCTAGGCCCCGACGACGCAGGGTTCACCGGGCCGCTTTGAACGGCGCTGGGTCGGAAAAGCTCCCGTCGTGGCGCGATTCGGTCGCATACCGACCAAAAAGCGCCAACCCACGGAGCTTTCGGCGGAGTTGCCGAGCGGTTGGCAGCCGGCGCCCCCTGCCCAGCCGCCCCCCGCGAGGGCGCCGGCGCCCGGTCCCGCGACTACGCTGGCGCGATGCGGCTCGAGACCGACCTGGAGCGCGTGCGGCTCGGCGAGGGGCCGACGCCGGTGCGGGAGCTGGCCGGCCTGAGCTCCGAGGGTGGCCGGGCGGCGGTCTGGATCAAGGACGACGGCGCCTACAGCCCGGTGGGCGGAAACAAGGCCCGAAAGCTCGAGTGGCTCCTCGCCGATGCGCTGCGACGGGGCAAGCGCACGATCATCACGGGTGGCGCGACAGGCACCAATCACGGTCTCGCGACGGCGCTGTTCGCGGCCCGCCTCGGAATGCGCACGGTGTTGGTCCTTGTTCCCCAGCCCGAAACCTCCCACGTTCGCGGGCAGCTCGACCGGCTTCGCCGAAGTGGAGCCGAGCTCCATTTCGCTTCCGGCGTGATTGGCGCCCACCTGCTCGGCGCCCGGCTCTTCGTTCGCCGCACCTCGCGGCCGCTCAACTTCCCGTACGTGGTTCGCCCCGGAGGATCGACGCCGCTCGGCTGTATCGGATACGTCGACGCGGCGGCCGAGCTCGCGGCCCAGGTCCGGGCGGGCGATCTGCCCGCCCCCTCGCACATCGTGGTGGCGCTCGGAAGCGGCGGGACGGCCGCCGGGCTTGCGGCGGGGCTGAAGCTTGCGGGGCTCGAATCCCGGCTCGTCTGCGTCCTGGTCAGCGACGTGATCAAGGTCGACGGCGCCACCGTCGCACGGCTTGCGCGCCGAACGCTTCGGCTGCTGAGCCAACATGGCGCCGCAGTCGACGGAGTCCGCGTCGCGCCCGACGAGGTCGAGGTGGTCACGGGCTGGCTCGGCGCCGGGTACGGCCACTCGACGCCCGAGGCCGAGAGCGCGATCGAGCTGATGGCCGAACGCGAGGGAGTGACCCTGGAGCCCGTCTACACGGCCAAGGCGATGTCCGCCCTTCTCGCCCTCAATCGCCTCGGGGCATTCGGCGATGGGCCGGTGCTCTTCTGGCACACGTTCAGCCCTCCCGAGCCCCCCGGCCCCGACCCGGCGGCCACCGGGGTCGCAGATGAGGTGGCCGCCAGTTGAGGGTTTGGATCGATTGCACGGCGGCTGCTCATCCGCTCGTCATGCGGCCGATCATCGAGCGCCTCGAGGCGGCCGGGCACCAAGTCAGCGTGACGG